>CAIZKT010001012.1:0-3873 GCA_903933565.1 uncultured Victivallales bacterium
CAAAGGTCTTGCCCCAATCGCGGAAGGGACGATTCGTGGTAATCACGGTCGATCCGCGTTCGTAACGGGCAGCGACGACTTGGAACATCAGGTCTGCACCGCGTTTGTCGATGGGCAGATAGCCCAGTTCGTCGAGCAGTAGCAGGGCGGGACGCGTATAGGGCCGCAGCGATTTGCGCAGCGTGCCATTGATCTGCGCCGTGGTCAGCTCGTTGAGCATATCCACGACGCGGGTGAAGCGGACGGTGAGCTGGCGTTCACAGGCGGCGTACCCCAGCACGGTCAGGAAGTGCGTTTTCCCCGTTCCCGTGGGTCCGATAAAGACCGCGCAGCCACGTTGGGTCACGAACTCGCAGTCACACAGTCGGAGCACCTTTTGTTTGGGGATTCGCTTGGGGAAGGTGAAGTCGAATTCCTCCGCCGTCTTACGCGGCGGGAGCCTGGCCTCTCGGATCCGCCGCTCCAACGCCCGTTGGCGGCGGGCCGCGATTTCGGCGCCGACCAGGGCCGAGAGCACGTCGAAGGCGGAGCTGTTCTTCCGCGCCGCGTCATCCAGCAGCTCCGCGTAGAGTTCGGCGATCTGAAAGAGTTTGAGTTCGGCCAGTTGCTCTTGTAGAAGCTGGTGTTTGGGGGACGGCTTGGGGTGGTTCTGTTTGTCAGTCATGGGATTCCTCCGGGTTTGGGTCTTGGTCTTGGTCTTGGTCTTGGTCTTGGCACAACGCGTCATAGGTTCCGGGATCGGGTTCTTCGAGGTCGATGTCCTCGATCAGTTCTGGTCGCTGGGGACAGAGCGGTGTGGGTGAAGGCAGTTCGCGCCGGCGCCGCTCCTGCAACACCAGCGCCTCGACGTAGGCCGCGTCGTAGGTCTGGTACTGGTGCGCAAGGACGATCGCCGCCAGCACGTCGGCGCGGCCGTAAAGCCGAATCAAGTTCCACAGCCGACGGAGATGCACGGAGGTCTTCACCGGGCGGCGGCGGAGCTGCAGGTGAAATTCACGGGCTTCCGGCCCCAAGGCGTCAAAGAGACGTTCCACGTCGCTGGCCCGCGTCCGCTGACGAAGCTGCAGGGCTTGCAGTTGGTGTTCCGCTTGGCAGATCAGTTGACCACGCTGGTAGCAGCGCACGTGGCAGGCCAGTTCTCGACCCTGGTAGATCACACCCACCTGCGAGGCATTGGCCCGGACGATCACGGTCTGCCGCGCCGCCTCCGGCGGGACCGAATACCGATTGCCGTCGAACTCGATTTGCACCAGCGGGCTGACGATGGCCGAGACCACTTCATCCGTATCGAAGGGGATCGTCGGCAACGCACGCAGCAGCGGACGTTCTTTCTGGAAGCGATCCACGGGCCGCTCGCGCGTCGTGTGATGGAGCCGCACATTGGCCACCTGGTCGCGCCAGTACACAGCCAGTGGGGGATAATCCTCCCAGCGTGTCAGTTCTGCTTCGCGGCCCGCCAAGGCATTATGTTTCACATAGCGGACACCCGCTTCGACCATGCCCTTGGATTCCGGATCCCGCCGCGCGCAAGGAACCGCCTCCAGATAGTAGTGGCCGCAGAGCGCCAGAAACTCCGGGTGCAGACAGGCCGACCGGCCGTGACCGTTGAGCACGGCCGCCTTGAGATTGTCAAAAATCGCCTTACGCGGACTACCGCCGAAGAATTCCAGGGCATGCACGAAGGCTCGGTAGAAGTCGGCCTTGCGCTGGGCCAAGGAGAACTCGATGTAACCCAGGCGGCTGTAGCACAGCACCGCCACAAAGACGTTGACCCGCCGCGAGGTGTTGCCCAGGCGGATCCGGCCACACTCGCCCCAGTCCACTTGCAGGGCCTCTCCGGGCTGCCAGTCCACCGCTTGGTAGATCCGGCCACGCGGCCTGCGGACCTGCCGCACGTACCGCCGTACCAGCGAGATGCCGCCGGTGTAGCCCGCCGCACCGCGGCCAATCTCCTCCAGCAGGCGGACGGCCGACAAGTCCGGCGATTGGGCCAGCAACGCGTCGAGCTGCTTCTTGTACGGATCCAGCAGGCTGGCCTGAGATGGCCGAGGGTGCTGGCCCGGTGGCCGCTCCATCCCCAAGGCTTTCTTGACCGTTTTGGCACAACACAGCAACCGCCGGGCAATCGCCCGATGGCTCAGTTTTTCGATTTCCGCCAAGCGACGAATCTCCGCCCACAGGGCCACATTCATGGATTCCTCCTTCCCGCCGCCGCCAACTCCTCCTCGTGGGCCAACGTGCGAATTAGTTCCCGCAACGCCGCCGGGCCGCCACGTTCCACGCGCGGCCACGGCAACGACAAGACTTGGGTCAGCGGCGCCTGGTACGCCACCAAGTCGTACACCATCAATTCGTCGCGCGCCGCGACCACGGCCTCTTCCCGCACCCGCAAACGTACGGCCAGCGTGGCATCGTTGTAAAACGAGAGTCCCTGCCGGTCGCTGACCGCGGCCAGGAAGAAGTACAAGAACACCGCATCGCCAGACAGGCACGAAGCAAAGTCGCGCAGAAAGCGGCGGTCAACCCAAGAAAACCCCTCAGCCGGAGGGCGGCGCACGCGGTCGATGACCAGGAGATGTTTCTCGATCATGTTCGGAGACCTCCTCAAGAATGTCCAGAAGCTCAGTTAACTCGCCAGAAGATACCGGCGTGGCGGTTCCCTGCTCAGGACTGCGGACGCGCGCCGGTGGGCTATTCAAGGTCTCGCCGTAGCGTTTCCACTCCTTGAGGCTGATCGTCCGCGGTTCCGCTGGTTGAGATGCCTCATCTCCAACGTGGGATTGGCGTTTGGCGGCTTTCCGTTGGCGGGCCTTGAACTTGCGTTCCCGGTCTTGCACTCGGCGTTCGGCCCGACCACAGTCTGCGCCGCAGTACTGGACTGGTCCGCGACGGCATCTGCAGAGCGGTTCGTAACAGCCTGGACGATCGCAAAAATCTTTAGGAATAGGGGCGCTGCGTGACCACGCGCGGCGCCGCGAGGATGGCTGAGGCGGATCTTTGGTCACCGCCATCCTGCCCGCCTCACGCCGCCGACAACGACGCCTGCGTTCGGCCTCGGCGTTTTGCTTTCGCTTCTCCGCTAGGCGTCGCGCCCGAGATTGGCGTTTAGCTGCCTGCCAGCGGAGCAGCAAATCGAGACATTCTGGATCCTGGCAGTAGAGTTGGTTCCACACCCGTGGCGCAAAAACGCAACCACAGCCTTTCCGGTGACAAGTCCGCGGCGGAAATCGAGGGGTGCTAGGCGAGGGAGTAGGGGGAGCGATAAGCTATTCATGTCCCATGGGAGGTGATACTCCCGTTGGGGCCGCCCGAGGGACTGGCCTTAGTCCCTCGGGCACCTTTCTGTTGTCCAGCTCGCTTCCTGCGGTGGTCCCGCGGTCCCTTTCACCGAGACCGTTGGTATCAGTATACCCAGTACGCCCCTGGTCAGCCTGCGACAAGGCGGTGCTCACAACCTCGGCAAATCCGTCACCCGGCTCAACACCACCCTACTCAACACCTCAGGTCCAACGGGCCGTTATCCCTGCTGCGCGTCGTCAGAGTCGGAAAAAAGCGAAGGAAACGAGGAAGGAGACGGTCTTGAGCTAGCCCGTTCTTCGAAGGAGACAATTCCACGGAAGGAAACAGCGGAAGAAAAGGAAGGAAACAGGGAAGTACCCACCTGCCGGACTGTTGGCGTGACGTGTACCGAAACCGCGGGCGATTCCCGTGCTGGTCCCAATCTGTGGTGCTGGACAGGTTGCGGGGACGCGCGCTACAATTCGGGGGTGATTTCTCGGAGAAACACGCGTATGGTCACCGTCGACGAAATTATGGCTGCTGCCGAGAAGCTTCGACCAGAACAATTCTTGCGTCTGCGGCGCAGATTGGACC
>CAIZKT010001013.1:0-3657 GCA_903933565.1 uncultured Victivallales bacterium
CAGCCCGCGTTTCCGGCCTGGTTGGCGCTGTCGCCGAGCGGGGAACTGGTCGGGGTGGCCCCGGCTCCGCTCAGTGTGACGGTGCCCATCCGGGTGACGGACGCCCTCGGCTACGAGAGCACGGCCGAGCTGACGCTGACGGTTCACGACCCGCCCGCCGACCGTGATGGCAACGGAGACGTCGACGGCATCGAGCTGCTGCGCTATGCCGCTTTGGCTCACTCCGGCTGTGTCACGGCCAGCGCCTGGACGGAGGCCGTGGAGCGTTGGGAACAGGGCAGCCAGGCCGCGCCTAGCGTACCCGAGGGCACCTGGCTCGGGGCGCTGCCCCGGCGGATTTTCGGTTCGGCGCTTTATCTGCCGGGGGGCGAGGAAACCCTCCGCATCGAGCTGGGCCTGACCGCGCCGACGCCCGGCGGCGCCAGCGCGATTCTCTCGGAAGTGCTGCCACCGGGTTGGCTGGTGCTTGAGGGCAGCGGTCGCGACGCGGGGGGGCGGGTTCTACCTGGGCCACGCCGAGATGGTCAGACGATTTCCTGGGTGCTGGACGAGGCGGCTCTGCGGAGCGGCGCCGTGAGCTTTGGCGTGCGGCCTGCGGAGTCCGCTCTCAGTCCCGCCGGATTCGACGGCTGGATCGCCAGCGCGGCCGGGGTGGCGCCAACCGGCGGGGCGTTGCTCTGGTGGCCGGGCTCTGCCAGCGGTTTCAGCCTGCCGTTGCAGTCCGGCTGGAACCTGATTTCGCTGCCTTTGGAGGTTCCCTCCGGCAACGTTCCGGTGGCGCTTGGCGCTCTGGGGCTGCGCCGTTGCGAGGTCCGCAGCCAGCCACGGGGAGCGGTCCTGACGGTGGCCGCGCTCGGAGCCTATTGGGTCTACGCGCCGACGCCGACCAGGGTTGATCTGGTCGGGGTCGAGCCAGCACTCACGATGCCCATCCTGTCGCCAGGGTGGAATGCCTGTGGCGTCAGTGGCGCTATGCCGGTCGCGGCACTGCTCGGTGCGCCACGCCTGGCCTGGACCTGGACCGCGAGGGGCTGGGAACCGACCACCGACCTGGTGCCCGGTCGTGGCTACCTGGTCTATGTGCGGGAAGCGGAGACGGGACGCTCCGACTAGCGCTCCGCCGACGGCTCAGTGGGCTCGCGTCTCACGACCGTACCGCCTGTGCCCGGCGGCGTCTGACAATTCACGAACAGATTGCCGTCCGCGATGCATTCCTTCCAGACGCCCTCACGGGCTTCCTTAACCACCGTGGCACAGCGCTCGAAGGTATTGCGTTGAATCAGGTTGCGGGCCACTCGTCCGACCGGATCAAGCGTGAGCAGCAGCGCCGTCGATCCCGGCTCGTCGAAGCCGCTGATGGTGTTGCCGATCAGGGTGAACTGGCCCGCCAGGCTGACGGCCTGCTTGACGCCCTGCGCCTCGCCACGCGAGACGAGGTTATCACGGAAGAATGAGGCCTCGCTGCCGTACGAGTCGAGTCTGACGGGCTCGAGGCAGCCTGTCACGGTGTTGCTGGCGAGGGTCCAGTTGGCCGCGCCGGGCGGGAAGACGTGGAAGGCCGCCTTCTCCTTGATGGGGGCTGGCTCCTTGAGCCGCAGTTGTTGGGTGGCAGGATCGAAAACCTCGATCACGGAGAGCGGGGTCGAGGTGGCCCCGCCCAGCCAGACCAGGTTCCAGCCCCGGTAGAGGTGCGACTGCGGCGGCGCGAAGGGCAGTCCCTGCCACCAGCTTGGGACGAACGTGCGGCCGTCCACCACGGTCTTCACCAGAGCCTGACCGCGGCTGGTCATGATGCCCCGGCCGCAATTGCGGATCAGGTTATCGTGAACCGCGAGGTTGAAGGCCGGTTCCTGCAAGCGGATGCCGGTGACCTGCGGGTCGCAGGCGCCGCGCACGTAGACTTGATTGTTGCTAACGATGGTATCGGAAGCGCTGACTTCGACCGCGCAGCGCGGCTTCGACGTGCCGGAGACGCTGGTCATATCGAAGAGGTTGCCCACCACCGTGACATTGCTGGTCGGGACATGCCGTTCATCGCAACGGTTGGTGACACTGACTGCGTTCGACTCGAAGTTGATGAAGAGGTTGTTGCTGATGACGATCTGGGTGGAGCCGCGTTGCGCACAGATGGCCACGTTGCCGTAGGGCATGACGCCCTCGAAGACGTTGTCCGCGACGAGGTGTTGGGCGGCGCCCACTGTCTCGAAGGAGACGTCGCGATTCGGCGGACCGAGGTTGCCCATGGCCACCGGTCCCGCGTTCCGCACATAGTTGCCGACAAACTTAGTAAAACGACCGGCGCCCTCCCAGGCATTGCCGCCGACGTCGACGATGCGGCAGTTCAACACGCTGGTGTTCTCCGGGCCGCAACTCCAGTCGTTGAAGGCGTTGCGCGCCGAATCGGTCACCGAACAGCGCAGATAGGTGACTTGCTTGGAGTAGGACCGCCCCGGCTTGTCGGTGGCTCGGCTCGGTCCACCGGAGACAAAGCACTCGCCGGACATCCGGCTGGCGTGGCAGTTCTCGACCAGCACCCGTTCCGTGCCGGCGATCGAGACCGCATGACAGGGTTTGAAGTAGAACCCCCAGAGTCCGCCGGCGCCGAGGGTGTTCAGGCCCCCCGCCTGGGCCCGTTGCGCGAAGCCGGTGTGGCCAAGCATCCGCAGGTTCCGCAGGTTGACCTCGGTGCCATAGGAGAGTTCGAAACAGGCGCCGCGCCCGTTGCTGAGGTCCAGCACGGTGTCCAGGCCGTTGGGGCCCTCGATCGTGAGCCCCGTAGCATTGCGGACCTTGAGCCCTTCCGAGAGCCGATAGTGGCCGGGCGGAATGTAGAGGTTGCGCTTCTCGCGAATCGCCTGATCGATCGCCGCCTGGAGCGGTAGCCGGTCGGAGTGCTCCACCACCGCCTCGGTGACGGCCAGCGGCGTCGCGTCCTTGAGCGTGAGCACCTTCCCCGCCACCTTCTCGATGGTGCTGACCAGTTGGTCGCGCCCGTTGAAGACCACGACGTATCCCGCGGACCAGTCGCGCTGGCCAAAGCGGACCTCGACGCCGCCGCTGAGCTTCTGCCAAGCGCCCGTGATCGGCACGTTGCTCTCCTTCCAGGTCAGGCACAGATCGTCGCTCCAGCGGAAGGTCGGCGGCGTGGCCTTGGGGAGGTCAATGAGGTAGACCGTCCAGTTGCCCAGGCTGCCATCGTAACCACGCACCTCAAACCCTTCCTTCAGCGGGGCGCTCTTCTCGAACTCAGGTCCCCAGATCTGCAGGTCCGTAATGCGGAGGTTGCACTTTGCGACCATGATCTCATGGCCGACCTTGAAGTCGCCGGCGTCCGCGACGGTGAGGTCACGCGAGCCGGCGAGGGTTGTGGCGCTGGTTCGGAAGGCAGAACCCGAGGCGCCGCAGTCCTGGGCGTTGAGCCATCCTGAGGGCATTGCCAGGCCGGTCTCCGAGCGCGGCTCCTGAGCGGAGCAGGTTGCGGCGAGCAGCGCCGCTATGCACCACGGCGCCGCGGCGACGGAAAGTCGTAGACGAGACGAGCAGCCTGGGTTGAGCACGCGTTTTTCCTCCGCCTGTGACGACTCGGGTCCTAGGGTTCAGGGTTCCGAGTTCCGAGTTCCGAGTTCAGGGTTCAGGGTTCAGGGTTCAGGGTTCAGG
>CAIZKT010001014.1:0-15146 GCA_903933565.1 uncultured Victivallales bacterium
CGCCGCGGCGGACTAAGGGCGGAATGGGAAGCGCCTGGTGTCATAGGAGGTTGCTCCAAGTCTCATACAAGGGTTCAGGCTGGGGCCGGACATAGTGGAATGAGACATCGAGCCTGCGCCGCGATGCGTACGTAGTAGAGGCTTTAGCCGGTTTCGCGCCCCCATAGAGCCCGCCTCAAGGCTCGACTAGATACCCGCGTCGCGACCGGCCTGCGCCCAGGAAGTCTCATACAAGGGTTCAGCCGCGGCTTCGCTACCACCTCGGGGGCTGGGGCTGCTGGCCTGGCGGGGGTTGGGGCTTCTTTTTGGGATGCGGCGCAGGCGGCAGGGGCGGCAGGGGCGGCGGGGGCGGCAGCACCTTCATGCCGTGGGGCGGCCTGGGCAAAGGCAAAGGCACCGGAACAGGAACGAAGCGGGGCGGCGCGTGGGGTACATGCCGCGGCTGGGGTACGTGATGGCTTGGACCTGGACCCACGTAGGGGTGAGGCCGCGGACGCGGACCCCAAACAGGAACGATACAGCCACTACCAAGGCAGAGACATCCCGTCAGCAGTCCGAGACCGACCAGGCGACAGCACGCTCGTACCCCACCCAGACGCGCGTGCCGCAGGTTCATCCAGAAGACAGGCAGGAAAACGCAGGGCTTCATCGGCCACACGATCCTTTCTATCAGCCACCACATGGACCGGAGGACACCGCGAGATGATGACACCCAGGGAGCGCGTGCTGGCCGTGCTACGCGGCGAACCGGCCGACAAAGTACCCTTCACCATCTATGAGTACAAGATCCCTCAGTGCGCCATCGAACGACAGTTACGCAATGACGGCTTGTGCATCGTCAACCGGCGCGTCTCTGCCTGCAGCAGTTCCCGTCCGGACTGCACGGTTGAGACGCAGACGTATAGCGAGAACGGTCGGCCCCGGGTGCGCACGGTCTACCGCACCCCCGTGGGCGAGGTGGACGAGATTGCGGAGCCCGCATCATTCACCAGTTGGATTCTGCAGAAGCTCTTCCGCAAGCCGGAGGACTACAAGGTCCTGTATTGGCTCGAGACCCACACGCAGTTTGCGCCGGCCTACGAGTCCTATGCAGCGGCGGAGGCCTGGATGGGCGAGGACGTGATCCTGCGCGGCGGCATCGGCCTCACCCCCCTGCACCAGATCATGATCGGCTGGATGGGGGTGGAAACCTTCGCCGTAGAGTGGTACGAGCGCCGCGACGAGATCCTTAAGCTCGAAGCCGTCATGCGCGAGAACCGGCGGAAAGTCTACCCGCTGCTGGCCGAGTCACCCATCACGCACGCCAACTACGGCGGCAACGAGGTACCCGAAGTCATGGGACCGCCGCGCTTTGCCGAGTTCTGCGTGCCCCTGTACAACGAGTGCGCCGAGC
The DNA here is from genome assembly GCA_903933565.1 of uncultured Victivallales bacterium. Taxonomy (GTDB): domain Bacteria; phylum Verrucomicrobiota; class Lentisphaeria; order Oligosphaerales; family JAFGRS01; genus CAILUI01. The sequence continues at coordinate 1,394 of CAIZKT010001014.1, forward strand.
ATTTTCGGCGACACGGCAAGAAACTGGGATCACACCTCGACGGCAACAACGCCGCCTGGGCCGACCTGGTGGCTGGCAGCGCCCTCGACTACGTCGAAGCCTTCACCCCGGCGCCAGACACCGATCTGACCCTGGCCGAGGCCCTGGCCGCCTGGCCGGACAAGGTGATCTGGCTCAACTTCCCCTCCTCGCTGCATCTTGCCAGCCTCGATACCATTCGGCGTACAACCCGCGAATTCGTCGACCTCGCACGGCAGACGGGCCGCGTCATCATCGGCATTACCGAAGACATGCCGGAAGATCGCTGGCAGGGGAATCTGCTGGCCATCTCCGAGGTGATTAACCAGCGCTAGGGGGAGCTGCCGTGCGACGGGGGGTAGAAGCCCGCGGTCCGGGGCACCGCCGGACGGCCTTCACTTGCCCGCCGCCAGGATGGCCTGTATTTCGAAGAGATTGCCCTTGCTTTCAGGGGCCTTCTCGGCCAGCAACTCGACCCGGATGCGATGCGGTCCGGCCAGCGCACAACGCGGCAGCACTCCCGCGGCCGAGTAGCCCCCCCAGTCGGCATTAAACCAGGCTTCGTGGGTCGTGGGCACACCGCCGTCAACGCTCACCGCGACGCGGCCCATATCACGCTTGATGCGGTGGAAGACCAGGGTGAACGCCTGCCCGGGCAGCTCAAACTCCAGCACACTGCCGGGGACCTCGCTGCGCCAGCCGGGCCCAAAGGGTCCTTTCGCCAGCTCGGTCCAACCTTGGTTGCTGAGCGGAGTCAGGTCCTTCGCCGTGAACAGACGGGCGTACTCGTACAGGTCGGTCAGCAGCGGCGCCGGAAGCGGCGGTATGGGCGCCAGCGCTGCGTCCGTCGGCAGACTGGCGCGAACCGTTTCGAGCACGCGGATGACCAGGTCGGCGCAGAGGCGGTGTCCGGCGTCGTTAGGATGCACTTCATCGGCTTCAATCTCTTCCCATTTCAACCGGCCGGCCGCGATCTCCGGCCAGGCGGCATCGCGGAGGCTGACCATGGGCACCGCGTAGTGCGCCCCGACTTTGCCGTGCCACTCCTGCGCGTTGCCGCCATTGCGATGCATGGTGAACAGCATGACGACCGCGGGGGCCTTCGGGTGCTTGAGGATCTGCCGAAGCAGTCCCTCCAAGGTCTCGGCAGCGGCCTGGTCGGCGGAGTCGTTGACCGCGTACTCCACCACCACGACATCGGGGATGTAGGCCAACAGGTCCTTCTGCACCCGGTGTGCGCCCAGATTCGAGCCCGTGGCCCCGATGCCGGCATTGCGAAAGGTGACCGGCGCCGCGGGATAGGCCTGCCGCCACCAGGCCGCCACCAGGCTGCCGTAGTTCAGCTCGGGCTTCGAGGCACGGGCCCCTTGAGTGATGGAGCCCCCGATCACCCCCACGGTGATGGGCTCGCCGCGCCGCGCCCGGGCCAGCGCCCGCTGCAGCCTGGCGGCATCGCCAGCGCTGACCAATGCCCGTTCCGCCATAGTCTGTGTCAGCATGGATTCCGCTCCTGTAACCGTGATGGATAGCGCCACCAGCGCCAACGCACTGCCCAGTCTCATAGCTCGATCTCCCTGTCAGTCACCAGCGGCCATAAACCTCGACCAGTTCACGCAGACGCTCGATGCGGCGCTCGTCGGCCCCCGGCGGCACCTGATCACCCGCATTAGCGATGAGAGCCGGAGAGCTCTGCCGCAGTTCCAGCCAATCGATGGCCGCCCGTTCGAAGCGCGCCAGGGGCACATTCGGCAGCCAGAGGTCCGGCGAGACGCCGCCGCTGAGGATGAAGTGCTCTCCCACCTCCGCCCGGCACTGCGCCGCGGTGAGATCGCCCATGGGGGTGGGCGTCACCGCATCGGCGGCGTCGGCGCCGCAGTTGCAGACCATGCGCAGGGCCCCGCGCAGCCTGCCATCGATATGCACGGCCACCTTCTTGCCGCACGCCTGGAGGCGGCGGATGGCGGCGCGGTAGAAGTCGCCCGACCAGCGCTCAAACACGGGCGGCGGCTGCACGTCGCTGGAGAGGTTGTCCCCCATGATCACGATCTCCGCGGGCGAATTCGCCACCAGGTCCACCAAGTCGAGGGTATTGGCATTGACGCGCTCGACGACCCGTGTCAACAGTTCTGGATAGTCCGCCGCGGCATAGAAGAAGCCTTCGACCCCCATCCAGTAGTGCAACAGGTGCCCCAGGGCGCTGTAACCGAGCGGCAGATAGACGACGCCGAGATCCCCAACCGCCTCAACCCAAGCCGTGTAGCGCTCCCAGTGCGCCTCGAAGCTCCGGCCGCTCAGCGCCTCGGCAAAGACCGCCAACTCGCCCGGCGTCCGGATGCCCCACTGGCTGATGCCCCAGGCGTAGGTCTGCGGCTCCCAGCGCCGCCGCCGTTCGATAGCGCCCGTCGGCGTCTCAAAGCGGCTGATGATCTCGAGGCCGTCCGGGGTCTCGACCCGCTGCGTCGTGGCCCGCACGCCCTCGGGATACCGCGTCGTGACGAAAGCAGCCAAGTTCGGCAGGTAGAATCCGGCGCCATAGCGTCGGTGTACGGCAATCAGTTCGGTCTCCGGTTCGGTGTAGGCCCGGCTCAGGTCCCAGGGCTTCTGGGTACGCTGGTAGAACCAGTGCGACAGGTCCAGCATGAACGGCACCCGGTCCGGCCGAGTCCCACGATATACCGCCAGGATTCTCTCGCGCTCGGTCATGTTTCCCCCGGTCTGCACAGCGGCCCGACGTCGCGTACTGTCGGCTCCCCTGCCCCAGAGGTCAACCCGGCCCCACTGCGCGGATTCCTTCGGCTTGCGGGAAGAGGCCGGTGACCCTATGTTTCCGCTTCGCCAAGAACGTCACCGTGGAGCTGAATCTCTATGTCTGAAAACGACGACATTGTCTGCATCATCCTCGCCGGTGGGCGCGGCAAGCGCATGGCCAGCAAGGACCTCCACAAAGTGTGTTTTCCGATCGCGGGGCGGGCGGCGATAGTCCGCGCCATCGATACCTATAAAGAGGCGGGGCTACGACGCTTTGTCATGGTGGTCGGGCAGATGGCGGAGCAGGTGATGGCGACGGTGGCCGCGGTCCACCCTGAGGTGCTGTTCGTCTTTCAGGGTGAACCCCGGGGCACTGGCCATGCCGCCATGGTGGGCGTGGAAGCCCTGGCCGCCCTGTCGTGCCAGGGGCACGTGATGATCGTGATGGGGGACAAGGTCACCCGTGCGGAGGCCGTGCGGCGGCTGATCCGCCGCTATCGGGAGGGGCAGCCCGACCTGCTGATGACGGCTCTGCCCAAGGTGGCCGAGACCAGTGCGGGGCGGGTGGTTCTGGATGAGAACGGGGCGGTGCTTGGGCTGGTGGAGACCGCGGACCTGCGCCAGGCCCGGACCTCCGGTCGGCCGCTGTGCCTGGGCGGCCGGGAGTTCAGCGCCGACCAGATTGAGGAGCGCAGCCTGACGGTCAACGCCTCCATGTACCTGTACCGCCTCGAAACGCTCCGCGAGGCGCTCCGCCACATTTCGCCCAGCAATGCGCAGCGCGAGCTCTACCTCACCGATACCGTAGAGTACATCGCCGCTCACGGCCGCGTCGACAGCCTGCTGGTGCCGGAGGCACAGGACCTCATGGCCTACAACACGCCTGCCGAACTGCTGGCCATCGAGGAAGTCGTCCTGAAGCGCGAAGGAACACCCCTGGCCGCGCCGCCGCCGGAACAGGTGGTCAGCCGGGAGTATCTCAAGCCGGCGACCGAGTGGCTCGCGATTCTGGAGGAAGGCGGACCGGCGCTGCGGCGGGTGCTGGCCGGGCTGTACGGGGACGATACGACCGTGCTGGACGAGCGGCGCGACGCCATGCGCAAGGTGGTGCAGGCCTTCATCGGTCAGTACGGCCCGGAGCGGCTCACGGTGATCTGCCGCGCCCCCGGTCGCATCAACCTCATGGGACGCCATGTTGACCACCGCGGCGGCTTTGTCAACGTCATGGCCATCAACCGGGAAGCGCTGGTGGCGGCCTCCCCCCGAAGCGATGACGTCGTGCGCCTACGCCACCTGAATGTGACCCAGTTCCCCAACCGCGAATTCCGCATTTTCGACCTGCTCGGCGAGGAGAGTTGGTCTGGCTGGATGGACTTCCTGCAATCGGGAACCGTCCAGCGCGTCCTGAAGGCGGCCCCAGGCGACTGGAGCCACTACGTCCGCGCTCCGCTGCTGCGCCTGCAGTATGAGCGCGACCACCTGCGCCTGAAGGGCATGGACTGCATGGTCAGCGGTAATATCCCCATGGGCGCCGGGCTGTCTTCGAGTTCGGCGCTGGTGGTGGCCTTCGCGGAGGCGGCGGTGGTGCTGAACGGGCTCACGGTGGCCATGCGCGATTTCATCGACCTCTGCGGTGAGGGCGAATGGTTCGTCGGCTCACGTGGCGGCAGCGCGGACCACGCCGCCATCCGGACCGGACAGCTTGGGCAGGTCTCGGCCATCGGCTTCTTTCCCTTTCGCCTGGCGCGCGAAGTCCCCTTCCCGGCGGGGCTGCGCGTGGTCATTGCCCACAGTGGCGCGCGGGCCGTCAAGAGTGCTGGGGCGAAGGGCGTGTTCAACCAGCGCGTCGCCTGCTACCAGATTGCGGAGATGCTGCTCAAGGAGTATTGGCCGGCGGCAGCCGGAATGGGGCACTTGCGCGACCTGAGTCCCGACCATCTCCAGGTGGACCCCGCCGACGTCTTGCGGGCCCTGACGTTACTGCCGGAAAGACCCACCCGCGCCGAGTTGCCGGCACGGGTGCCAGCGCACCTGCACGGTCGCCTGGAGCAGATTCTCACCAGCCACGAGGACGTCGGCCGCTACGACCTGCGCGGGGCGGCGCTGTTTGGCATCAGTGAGTGTATGCGCAGCGAACGCTTCGCCGACGTCCTGGCCAGCGGGGATCTGGAGACGGTGGCGCGCTACATGAGAGCCAGCCACGACGGGGATCGGGCGGTGCGCTGGGCCGCAGGCCTCTCGACGCCCTTCGCGGTGGACACGGGCACCGCAGCACTGCTAAGCCTGGCGGGAACTGGCGCCGATCTGCTGGACTGCTCCGGATCCTATGCCTGCAGCACGCCCGACATCGATCGGATGGTGGACCTGGCCCGGGCGGTGCCGGGCGTGGTGGGCGCGCAGTTGGCGGGGGCCGGCCTGGGCGGCTGCATGATGGTTCTGGTTCGACCCGAAGCGCTGTCGGCGTTGCAGCAGACGCTGCTGGAGAACTACTACCTGCCGCGAGACGTGCCGCCGGAAATGCATACCTGTTCGCCCGTGGAAGGCGCCGGCCTGCTCGGAGTAGCATCGGCCTGAGGCCGACGCTAAGATCGCGAGGAAATGCGGGGCAAGGCCGTTGTATCCGTCGGCGTCAACGCTATAGTGACCGGCCAGATAACATACCACGGCCTCGCATTCGGCGGGGCGGGCAAGCACACCAGCAGGATCGGAACCGATATGGGATCAGTGAAGAAGAAGCGCCGCAAGAAGATCGCACAGCACAAGCGCCGGAAGCACCTTAAGGCTTTGCGTCACAAGAATAAGTGACGCTAGTTGACGGTTGACCGGATGCCGGGGATGCCCTCCAGACGGAACATAGCGCGCCTCATCATGGCGGCGCTGGGAATCTGGATTGGAGGAGTCCCCGGTTTCTGTTTTGGGGCTCGCATACCACCACCTCCCGACGATCTACGCTTGACCGTGGCGGAGCAGCAGGCTGCCGCGGCCCTGCGGCAGTTCGCCCGTGGCGTCTACCTGCAGATGTCCTCACGCGTCGGCTTTGACGAGGCGGCGGCATGTTACCAGGAAACGGTTCGTCTGCTGCCGCAGGCGACGCTGGCGTTTGAGCTTCTTGTCACCCCGTATCTCGTGCAGCAGCGCTATGACAAGGTGGCTGAGGTGCTGGCGCCACTGGTGCGCGACAATCCGGCCTCCGTCCCACTGAACATCGTCTATGTCGAGGCTCTGCAGAAGCTCGGGCGCGAGACCGAGGCCGTGGCGCATCTGCGGCGGACGCTCGAGGCCGCCGAGTGGCGGGAGTCGGCGGTCTTTCGTGAACTGTTCTGGGCTCTGTGGCGCGCGCGGCAGTACGCCGACTGCGAAGACTTACTGAGCCGGGCGCGGCATCAGCCCGCGCTGCGTGAGCAGTTTGTCGTGGAGCACGCCAGCGCCATTCTCTACAGCACCCTCAGGCACACCGAGAAGAAGGGGCCCACGACGCTATCGGCGCGCCAGGCGCGGCGGCTGGACCAGCTCACGCTCTAAGCGGCGCGCCGCGCCGCGGCGGCGGCAACCCAGGCAGAGCGTACGGACGACCTGCGCAGCCTGGCAGCCCTGCTCCTGGACGTGGGCGACGCGCCGACGGCAGCCGACACCCTCGCGAAACTCCGCCAGGAAGCGCCCGCCGACGAAGCGCCGGTTCCCGAGCTGTTGTTGCTCGAAGCCAAAGCCTTGCAGTTGATCGGCAAGACCGACGAGGCGGTCCGGCTGCTCGGCCTGCTGCGTGAATTTGGCGGCCTTGGCATGCAGCTTTACCCGGGCATGGCCGAGGTCTACTCTGATACCGGGCGTCTGGCGGAAGCGGCCGAGGTCTACGAGGAGGCCCTGACACGCTTCCCCAGCGCTTCCCCGCTGCGGCTGCAACTGGCGTATGTCTACCTGCGACTGGCGGAGCCCAAGAAGGGCCTGGCCGTGCTGCTGCCGGAGCCGCAGCTCTCGCCGCCCGGCCTGCGCTTGCTGGCACACCTCTATCGTGCCGCCGGGCGCTCCGCTCAAGCCCTTGACGAACTGCAGAAGGCTGAGGTCGCGGCGCGGGCGGGGAAGGACCAGGGGTTCTTCAGCGTGGATATGTATCTGTTTGGCAGTTCCCTGTGCGAAGAACTGGGCCGGGTAGAACTGGCCATCGAATATGCCCGTAAGGCTCTGGCCCTGGCCCCCGACGATGCCGCCGCCTGCAACTTTCTGGGCTACCTCCTGGCGGACCACCGGCAGTCTTTGGAGGAAGCCGAAGAACTGATCCACAGGGCGCTCGCGGCAGAGCCCGAAAACGATGCCTATCTGGATAGCCTGGCCTGGGTCTACTACCGGCAGAACCGTCTTACCGAGGCTCACGAAGCCATGAATCGCGCCGTCCGCGCCGGCCTGCATGATCTCGATGGCGAGATTCTGGACCACGCCGGCGACATCTGCGCCGCACTGAAGCTTGCAGAACTGGCGGGGTGGTACTGGGGGAAAGCCCTCGAGGCCAACGCCCCCGGGCGTGAAGCCATCGAGGCGAAGATACGCAGCCTGTCCCGCTGAGTTCGGTGACGGCACGATGCCTGACGCGATGGCCCTCTGGTGAAAGACGCGGGGTTAGCTATGGAATTCACGCAAGTATGTCGCTCCCTGACCGACATGGCCGGGGCGTCCTATGTCGACGGGGCTTGCCGGGCGCGGGCCTTTCTGACCGGTGAGCCACTGGGGCGGCTGCAATCTCTGGCGCGCGAGCCGGTCGACCTCTGGCCGAGCGCGATGCAGTCTCGACTGCACGCGCTGCTACCGCGGGTCGGGCAGCGCGTGATCGAGCCGGTGCAGGGCTCGGCCAGAGGGGGTTCCACGCGCGCCTTCACGGCCGCGACGCGGCTGGCGGCCGCGCCGTTGGCGGGGTTTGGGTGGTATCGGGTCGGTGAGGACGGGCGGCTGTGCGTGATCTCCAAGAGCGAGCATTACCACGTCGCCCTGGGACATTCTTTTCCGGGCTACGGACTGATTGAGCGCGCCAGGGCGCTGGGCATCCCGAATGCGACCCACAACAACACCCGGGGACACCTTACGCGGTTGCTCGAAGAAGAACTCCTGACCGCGGCAAACAGCGGCGGCGGCGGGCTCGACTGCGTCCTGAATCTTGAAACCGGCAGCCTGGCGCTGGAGGCGGCGCTCAAGCTGGTGCTGGCCCGCTTTCATCCGCACGCCGAAGGGGTCGCAGCGCCGCCGTACCACGGCCGCGTACCGGTGATCCTGGTGATCGGCGATGACGACGGCGGACTCACGGCCAACTACCATGGGACGACCGTGCTGACCCAAACGATGCGGGGGCTGTGGCCCACGCTGGGCGCCGGCCTGGAGCGGGCGGGCCTGTTCCGCGTCCGTGCCGTCCGTCCGAACTGCAGCGCCGACCTGGAGCGGGCTTTCCGTGAGGAGAACACGGGCGAGTGCCGGGTCGCGGCGCTGTTTCACGAGATCGTGATGATGAACTATGGGGCGCGGGTGCTCTCGGAGGCCTTCCTGCAACACGCCTACGCGCTGTGCCGTGAGCATGACGCGGTCACGGTCGTGGACGAGATCCAGTCGTGTGCCTGGTACGAAGGCGGCTTCCTGCTCCGGCCCTACGGCATCGAGCCCGATATGGTGGCCCTGGGAAAAGGCTTTCCGGGCGGCGAGTATCCCGCCTCGCGGCTGCTGTTCCGCTCACGCTTCGATGTGCTGCCACAGTTTGGCGCTCTGGTGACCAATGGGCAGGAGGAGCTCTCGTCTCTGGCGTGCCTGATCACCCTGACCTGGCTGCGGGCCAACGGCGCGGCCATCACCGCCAACGGCCAGCTCATCGAACAGAACCTGCGCCACCTGAGCCAAGCCTTTCCCCACGTGCTCGAAGGCGTGGAGGGCCGCGGGCACCTGCTGGGCTTGCGCTTCCGTGACCTCAGCCGGGGTCGCGCCTTTGCCGAACGGCTGAACGAGGCGGGTTACGATCTCAGCGTGCAGACCTACAAGGCCACCTGCCCGCCAGTGGCTCTGTGCAAACTGCCCATCATTGCCGACGACGCTCTGATTGAGGCGTTTACCGCCGCCTGTCGTGAGGCTCTCGAAAAGGCCGACTGAGACTAGTGTGCGACGAGGGCCTGGTTCGGCGCTACAGTAGAGCGGCGCACAGGTCGAGACCGAGTATGAACGCAGAACCACTCATCATCCGCATCGCCGAAGCCCTGGCCGAGGCCCGCTTGGATGCCGTCCTGATCGGCAACGCCGCCGCGGCGTTGAACGGGGCGCCGGTCACAACCATGGACTTCGACTTCATGGTGCGTGACACTCAACAGGCACTCGACCGCATCCGGGAGTTTGCGCGGGCTCTGAACGCAGAGGTCATCCCGCCGCGGACCGATGTTTCCCGGGTCTACAGCGTGGTCAACGAGCAGGATGGGCTGTTCGTGGATTTCCTGGATACGGTCACCGGGGTGTCGTCGTTTGCCTCACTGCGCTCGCGGGCTGCGGTGGTGCAGTTCGGCCGGGGTACTCTGAGGGTCGCCAGCCTCCGGGATGTCCTGGCCAGCAAGCGCGCCGCCAACCGTCCCAAGGACCGCGCCGTGATCGAGTTGATCGAACTCACGCTCAGGGAGGCCGACGCGAAAGAAGGGGGTGAGACGTGAACGCCAGGCGCGAAGCGCCTCCGGAACCCGACCGATCTGAGGTTGAGGCAGCAATCCGGAATGAACTGCGCGAGCGTGACTTGCGCATCATCAGGTCACTCTTGAGCAAGCCCATGTGCGAGCGGACGCACTTCCTGCGGAAACGTCTGCCCAACGGTGGAAGCTGCCTCTGATGCCGACGTAACCCGCACGGTCCGCGTCGGAACGCGGTTGCCGCGATGCCGGGATCACGCCGAATGCCCCCCAACTTAGGCCAGCGTGCCGCACGCGGCGCGGTCCCGGAAAGTAGGTCGCGACTACGCTCGCGACACCCCATCCGAAGGAATGACGCCAGCGGAGTGGCGTCCTACATTCCTCGATCCGGTCAGCCGACGCAGCCGACGGCTAAGTTGGGGGGCCTTCGGATCACACCCACGCTCCAAACCGCGCCATCGGCCCCCATTCAGGCTTCTCGCCATCCCGCCTGGCAGGGTTGCGGTGGGTCCTCAACGGCCTTGTCCCGGATCACCTCTCCCGGCTGCGGTCACAGCCTTGGGCGGGGGCCATGCCGAAGAAACGCAGGGCGTTATCGGTGGTCTGGCGTGCCAGGTCCGCCTCGCTCAGGTGTTTCTCCGCGGCCACGCGCTGGCCCACCGCCACGACGTAAGCCGGCACATTCCTCTTGCCGCGATGCGGGACGGGCGCCAGATAGGGCGAGTCCGTCTCCAGAAGCAGCCGGTCAACCGGCACCACCGCCAGCGTGGCGCGGATGTTGTCGGCCTTGGGAAAGGTGGTCATCCCGTTGAACGACAGCAGCGCGCCGAAGCCGAGGGCTTCTTCGGCCTGGGCTGGGGTGCCCGTGAAGCTGTGGATCAAGATGCGCAGCCCTGCCGAAGCGACCGCCGCCAGCATCGGCAGGCAATCGTCGAAGGCGTCGCGACAGTGAACGATAACGGGGCGCCGGAACTCACCGGCCAGGTCGAGGAAGGCGGCGAAGACACGACGCTGGTCGGCGCGGGGCGAATGGTCGTAGTAGTAATCCAGCCCGATCTCCCCCACGGCCACCGCCTGCGGCGCCGCGAGAAGGTCGCGGAATTCGGAGAGGTCGCCGGCCTGCTTGGCAGCGTGCGGATGCACCCCGACCGCGGCGCCCACCCCCGACTCGCAAAGGGCGACCTCCAAGGCGCGCCGGGAGTCGTGGGCAGCGGTGCCCACAACCAGGAAGAAGCCGACGCCAGCCTGCCGAGCCTGGGCGAGGAGCGCCGCCGGCGCATCCTCCGCATCAAGATGCAGGTGAGTGTCGAACCAGGTCACATCGGTCATGAGGGGTCATCCAGACCTCCTGCCGGAGGTCCGCACCCAAGGCACGGCGGCCGCACCCGAGGCGCTCAGTTGCCGGCGTCGAAGTCCTCGGGAGTCTTCACGTAGTACTTCGGGCGGAGTTCGGCAATGTAGGCCTTATAGCGGCGCTCTTCTTCTTCGTGGCGCAGGACGTCACTGATCCGCGTGCGCAGATCGTGGTCCAGGGTCGGCAGGCTCTCCTCCCGGCGCTCCATGAGCTTGACGATGTAGAGGTTGGACCCCAAGTCGACCGGTGCCGCGGCCACCTCGTCGGGTTTCAGACTTTGAATGGCCTCCTGAAGCTTGCCCGCGGGCGCCGTGATCCAGCCTTGGTCTCCACCCTCTTCGGCATGCAGGCCTTCGGAGTAGGTCTTGGCCAACTCGGCGAAGGGGATCCCCTCCTTGAGTTTAGCATAGATTTCGGCCGTGACCGCCGGCAGGCGCTCGCTGTAGCGGCCCTGGCTCTTCTTGAGAATCACCGCATGAATCCGCACGGCGGCCTTCTGGGTCAGCTCAGCGGAGCGTTCACGGTAAAAGCTCTCGATCTGCTCGGGGCCGATGCTGACGGTGCGATAGATGCGCTCGTTCAGGAGAATGTCGATGGCCACCTGCTTGCGCATTTTCGTTTCGAAATCGGCAAAGGTCATCCCCTCGGCGGCAAGCATCTCCTCGAACTTCAGCCGATCACCACCGCAACGGTCGGTCACCACGCGGTCGATCTGACCCTGGAGTATATCGAGGGGCACCTTTCCGCCCAGCTTCTTGAACTCCGCGAAGACCAGTTCGCGGTCGATCAAGCGCTGCATAGCGCCACGCCGCAGGGTGTCGATCTGGGGTGCCTGGTCGTCGCCCGCCAGTTGTGATCTGAAGCGGGGGCCGCCTTGGGCGATGGATTCATCCAAGTCATGCAGGGTGATCACTTCGCCCTCAACCACGGCAACCACCGAATCCCCGCGTCCCGCCGCGCGCACGGACGAGGCCAGGCCGAGCGCGAGCGCTGCAACGAGCAAGAGTCTCCAGATCATGAGCCTGCCTTCAGGTTGGGATGGATGACTGCCTAAGGAACCAGCGGGCTCCCAGCGCCGCACACCATAGCATACCGGGGTAGCCTTCGCCAGGTCGGTTCCGGGCTTGACCGGGGCGATTCCCTGCGCCGGCAGAGCGCAATCCGGCGTACGCAAGGTATACTATGCCCTTCAGTCGGCTCGAACGCGCTCTCGTCACGGGCGGGCCGCTAGGCGAGTGCGCAGGCAGGATACGGATGCCATTATGACCTTGGACGAACTCAAGCCACAAGTGACCCAGGGCCGCGACCGGCTGGACCACTTGAGGGGGTTTCTTTGACATCGCCGGCAAGGCGGAGAGACTCACAGACCTAGAAGCGCAGATGACGCGGCCGGAGTTCTGGGACCGGCGCGAACAGGCCCAGGCCATTATCGAGCAGGTTCGTACCGCGCGCAATGTCTTGGACCCCTTTCGCCGGGTGCAGGCCATGGTCGACGACCTGGTTGTGCTGCTGGAGTTTGCCGAGAGTGAGGGCGATTCCGGCGAGTCTCTGCGGGAGGCTGGCGACCTGTGGGAGACGCTGGGGTCGGCCCTCGACAAGCTTGAACTGGCCAGTTTTCTGTCCGGCCGGATGGATGGCAACAGCGCCGTTTTATCGGTCAGTGCGGGGGCCGGTGGCACGGAGTCTTGCGACTGGTGCAACATGTTGTTGCGCATGTACACACACTGGATGGACCGGCGTGGGTTCACGTACGAGACCATCGATATGCAGGTGGGCGACGAGGCTGGCATCCGCGGCGTCACCCTGCTAGTGAGCGGCGAGTTTGCCTACGGGTATCTCAAGGCTGAAAAGGGCGTACACCGCCTGGTGCGCATCTCGCCCTTCGATGCCAACAAGCGCCGTCATACCTCTTTTGCCGCCGTGGATGTGGTGCCCGAGATCGACGATGACATCCAGATCGAGATCAACGAGGGGGACCTGCGAGTCGACACCTACCGGTCCAGCGGCGCCGGCGGTCAGCACGTCAACCGTACGGACAGCGCCATCCGTCTGACCCATCTGGCCACCGGGATCGTGGTTGCCTGCCAGGCCGAACGCTCGCAGCATAAGAACCGCGCCACAGCCATGCGCGTCCTGCGGGCCCGCCTGTACGAACACGAGGAACAGAAACGGCGGCAGGCACATGCGGCAGAGTTTGGCGCCAAGACCGACAATTCATGGGGCAACCAGATTCGCTCCTACGTCCTGCAACCGTACCAGATGGTGAAGGACCTCCGGACCGACGTTGAGACCAGTAACGTCAATGCGGTTCTGGACGGCGATCTGGATGCCTTCATCGAAGCTTATCTACGGCAGAAGAAAGACTGATGGGCGTCTGCACTGCCCGCGCGCGTCATTATGGATCAGACGACAAGCAACAACGGAGGATCGCGTGTCATGAGTTGTGAGTGCGCCGTCAAGCGGTCGATCGATACCATCCGTCTCCTGGCGGCCGATGGGGTCCAGAAGGCAAACTCCGGGCACCCAGGGATGCCCATGGGTTGCGCCGACTATGCCTTCACGCTGTGGAGCAAGTTTTTGCGCTTCAACCCCGACGACCCGCAGTGGGTGGGACGGGATCGCTTTGTGCTTTCTGCCGGACACGGCTCGATGCTGCTGTACAGCCTTCTGCACCTGTTCGGCTACGATACGAGCCTCGATGACCTGGCCCAGTTCAGGCAGTGGGGCAGCAAGACTCCGGGCCACCCGGAGTTCGGCCACACCAAGGGCGTCGAGGTCACCACCGGACCGCTGAGCAGCGGCCTGGCTTCGGCCGTGGGCATGGCCATCGGCCTGAAGCAGTTCGCCGCCCGCCTGGGCAATCCGGAGTTGTTCGACCAGCGCGTCTTCGTCATCTCGAGCGACGGTTGCATGATGGAGGGTACAAGCCACGAGGCCTGTGCCATCGCCGGTCACCAAAAGCTGGATAACCTGGTGGCCTTCTACGACGACAATGCCA
>CAIZKT010001015.1:0-1665 GCA_903933565.1 uncultured Victivallales bacterium
GGCCCTCAACCCTCTGCGGTTCTCGCACAAGCGAACCCCTACGGAACTGACCTGCGCCCTCGACGATTGAACTTGCCGCCAGCCGACGGGTGAGCCCAGGGCGGCGGGTTATTTCGGCGCGATCTTCCAGGTGTAGATCCGGCCATTCTGGCGCGGGTCCGAGTTGTCTGACGCCGAGAGGTAGAGGGTGTTGACCCAGTGTGAGAAGCGGCCCTGGCCGGCGGTACGGATGTCGACGTGTGGCGCATGCGCCGGACCGAGTTCTTTGCCGTCCTCGAAGAGCTGGAGGGTCGCGGGCGGGGCGTCCTTGACGCCATCGCCGACGTAGCGTGGTCCGAGCAAGACGGTGAAGCAGTGGCCGTTTTCCGGCCGCATCCGGCTTGGGCCAAGGGCGCCATGCAGGGGCAGAAGATAGCGGGCCCCGTCCGGGTCGGTCACTGCCTCGAAGTCGGCTGGCAGCGCCGTCTCCACCTCCGCCGTCGGCGCGGGGGTCTTGGCGATCCAGTCGAAGTAGTCGAGGTTAAGCCCGGTGCCGTCGGTATTCTCCAGCCGGATTCGGTGCGTGCCCTGCGTCAGGCGCACCGCGATGGGCCGCTCCTTAGGACCACGCCAGGCCGCGACGCTCCAGTTGTCGACGGTGTCGGAGCCATAGCCGCGGGTCGACGGGAAGCGCAAGGCGGGTTGCGCTTGGCCATCGAGGCTGAAGCCGCGCGTGGCCTCTTCCGGCGTCGCGTAGCGGATCAGCAAGAAGTAATCGTCGGTGCGTGGCGCCTCGACCTCCCACTCCAGCCAATGCCCGGCGCTGTTCCAGTGCGAGAGTGACAGTCCCCCGGCCCCAAGCTTGTCGTTGCGCACGTGGAGGGTGCCGCCACCCTCCCCGACGAAGCCCTCCGCTTCCGTCCGGGAGATCAGGCCCCACTGCTGCAGTCCGAAGTCGCCGGGAGTGAGGGGCAGCATGACGTTGCGCGCCACCGTCTGCCGATTCCCCAGGTCATCCTTGACGGTCAGCGAGACCCGCACGCTGCCGCCGTGTTCGAACTCGCGCGCCGCCGTCGCCCCTTGTGCATGCGTCCCGTCGAGATCCCACTTCCAGGAGACCAGCTTGCCGCCGCCAGAGGCCGAAACCGTGCCATCGCAGCTCAGTCGTGAACCAGCCGGCGTCTTCTCGATGGCGACCGTAAAGTCGGCCAGGATCGGGTTCAATAGGTTGATGCGAGCATAGCACATGCCCGGTCGGTCGTCGGTGACGCCGAGCACATCGAGGAGGTTGGAGGGAGCCGAACCCCCGCGCCAACTCGCCGTGATGAAGTTCGTGAAAGGATGTTCCAGCGGCACCGGCACCGGTTGGCCATGGCTGCCGTCGGCCAGGACTTCCATGACGCGATTGCCCGCCACCGTCTTGCCCTCGGAATCGATACCGTTGGCGTAGTAAAACACGAACAAACGGCCATCCGGGACGGCCTGGAAGCGCGCGGCCCCCACCACCTCGCCCGGCGCATCCTCAGCACTCCTGACCAGCGTGGTCCGCTGGGTCAGCTTACCCTCGCGAAACACGGCGTAGTCGAGCGAGTGACTCTGCTTCTCCCCCGGATAGAACTTCTCCCGCAAGCGCTCGTCCAGGGCCTTCTCTCGCCAGAGCAGATGCACCGCGCCGTCCGCCGCCAC
>CAIZKT010001016.1:0-1671 GCA_903933565.1 uncultured Victivallales bacterium
AGACGGGTACCCAGGGCGTTGCCCTGGGCGCCCGAAACGCCCCTTTGGGGCTGAATACCACGGCCCATCCTTATTGCACAGGTCGCCATTTCCTGAGGCCTGGGCACAATCTCGGCCTCCGTTCGGACGCCCCGAAGGGGCACAATCCGTTAGCCCAGGGCAACGCCCTGGGTACCGGCCCCCGCCCGCGGATTGCAGGCTGCATGCCTGCGACAAAGGCGCTCTTGCAGCGTTCCATCCCAGACGTAACTACTCAGGTTACAACTCAGGTGCATAAAATGCACCTGAGTTGGTACGTTCCTCATTATCTTTCCGACCGAACGTGGCGCTCACCTGCCGCGGGCGGCAGAGTCAGGCACGGGCGGCGCGGTTCTCCGGTCGGGTGCAACTGCCTCGTTGGACTCCGGCTTGGGTCTCAGTCGGAACTTCGCCAGTTCCTTCTGGAAGTCATAGAGCTGGCCAAGTTCCCTCAGCGTATCGTCAGCCCTCTTCATTCTCCAACCTCTCTATGTCGGCCTGATCCTGTTTCGAGTTGCGTCTTCGCTTGAGCCAGATCAGGTCCGCCTTGGCTGCCACCCGGATGACTCCCGTTCCCTCGGCTTCGGCATCGCGTGCGTTCGCTATGATCTGCCGGTGGCGGTCGTCGTCGGCAACCAGAACGCCAACGATCATCTCATCCAACTCGTGGACCCTCATGAACCGGCGCAGCGTCAGCCTGCTGTCCTTGAATGTCCACGGCGGAGCGGAGGCGAAATAGCCTTCGCGCTTCAGGATGTCAGTCACGCGTGCAATCTCATGCTCGGGAATCAGCAGGTCGATGTCCTTGGTGAACCGTGGCGTCGTATGAACCGCAACGGCGACCCCGCCAATCAAGGCGTAATCCACGCGCTCTGCCTGCAGATGCTCCACGATCTTGTGGAATTCGTAGAAGACGTTCATCGGTATCTATCGCGGCCAACGTCAAGGCGGTGCCGTAGCGCGTTCCGCGGGATCAGCCCCCGTCGGTGGTTGGCCCACCAGTATCTCCCAAAACTGCCTCGGACTCAGAACCTGCATCTTGCCCACGCGGTGCAGGGCCTGCACTGCCTTGTCCCCCGTCACGAACACCTCGGCGCCACCCGCGATGGCCCCCGCCAGGATCACCAGGTCGTCCTTGTCCCCAAGCACGACCTTCGGCAGGGCTCCCACCGCAGCGATGGTCGTGTCTTGCTGCAGTAAGCAGAGCACGTCCTCGACGATCTCTGGACTGGCACCGAACTTCAGCACCAGGACTCGCGCCAGTTCGTCCAGCAACGGACGGGAGACGACGAGGTGGTGCGACAGCAATACCTCACGGAAGAGATCGGCACAGAGCCCCCGGGTGGCGGTGGCGCTGGCGAGCACGTTGGTGTCCAGGAAGACCCTCATGAGACCTGGGAGAAGACGTCCTCGTCGGTGAGGAATCCTCTCGCCTCTGCCAAGGGCATGATCCGCCTGCGTAGGCCCTCGAACTGGCTCAGCCGTAGCTGGCGACGGAGAGCGTCGCGGGCGATCGCACTGCGATTCTGCCCCAACCTGCGGGACGCTTCCGTCAGCAGGTCGTTCAGATCGCCATCCAGTCGGATTGTCAAGGTTGCAGTCTTCATGTTAGACAATGTAAGACAGCGCTCGCCATCTGTCAACGGCGCGCCT
>CAIZKT010001017.1:0-15832 GCA_903933565.1 uncultured Victivallales bacterium
CCCCTGGGGATACCGCGAACCCGCCCGAAACGGGCTGGGCATCGCGGGCTCCAGGACCCGGGCATCCTGTCGCGGGTCTCAGTGCGTCATGGCGTACACTACGATGTTGGCGCCCAGCCGAGTGTAGAAGACGTGGGCAAAATCGCTGATCTCGCGGCTGCCGTAGTAGCGGAACACGCGCCAGCGGCCATCGGGCTCATTGGCCCAGGCCGGCAGGGCCGCTCTCTGGCAGTAGATCACGTCCTTGCCATCATCCTCGCGCACCACGTCGAAGCGCGCGCCGCTGTAGGCAGCCGTCCGCAGTGAGTCGCTCAAGCCCTCGGCGTCCTCCAGCACGCGGAAACGGATCATGGTGCTCCAGGTGCCGAGGCTGTTGCGGCCCCAGCCCATGGCGATGATCGGCGTGACCAGCACCGCGATGCGGCCGTTCAGGCGCAGGGCCACCGCCGAGTACGTCCCATCCGGCCATTTCTCCTTCTCCACGTAGCTGCGCACGCTGTCCGGCAGAATGCTGGTGTCCGGCAGACCTTCATAGAAACTGCGGTACAGGGGATGCGAACGCTTCAACGGGGCAAACTCCTTGCCGGGAAACACGGGTTCAAACGCCTTCTTGACCTCCGGGCTGGCGTCCCATTCCGCGAAGCTGTGTTGCTGGCCCAGCATGACGTTCTCCCGCAGGAAGGCGGCGTTGATGCCGGCGTCGATAAAGAGGAAACCGCCCCGTTCGAGGTAGCCCTTGAGATTGGCTCGTTCGCTGTCCGTGAAGGTCCAGTCCGCGCGGTCGGCGTAGTTCGCATAGACGAAGGGCAGCTCGAACAGCCGTTCGTCCTCGAAGTTGGCGAGAAGGACGGGCTCAGGCGCCACATTCAGGGTGGTTTCCTCACGCAGGTGCTTGAGCAGCGACGGCAGGGCATCGGCGTAGCGTCGGCCCAGGGCTTCGCCGCTAACCAGTTGGCCGATGCGTACCTCGGGGCCGACGGGCGGTTTGGGGAGTCCCGCCGCCGGTGCGGCCACCGCCGCCGGGGCCGCCTCCTGCCCGGCGAGACGTGACGGCAGCAGCACGCAGAGCGCGGCCAGGATCAGGCCAGCTATGGGGTTCAGAAACGCAGGCATCGGTGTCATCCGTTCTGCCGACAAAGACCAGCGCCGGGTAAGGCCCTCAATCTACACTCGCCCGGCGGAATTGCCGCGCCCAAGGCGCAGGGTATATTCCCTTCAGCAGCAGGCGCTCGGCGCCAGGGCGAGCGGGTTTAACTCTGTGCGCCAGACGCGGCGGTGCGGTGGTGGCCGCGGCCGACTGGCGTGCGGCTGCGGGGCGCGATCCCATGACCAGCACGAATCCTCAGCGGCTTGGCAGTCTGATCGTCCTCTCCGGACCCAGCGGGGCGGGCAAGACGACCCTGTACCGCCGCGTCCTGGAGCGCCATCCCGAGATCCGCTTCTCCGTGTCCTGCACGACGCGGTTGCCCCGGACCAACGAGCATGACGGGGTGGATTACCACTTTCTCAGTGTGGCGCAGTTTCGTGAGCGTCAGGCGGCAGGGGCATTCCTGGAGCATGCCGAGGTCCACGGCAACTGCTACGGCACGCTGCGCGCGGAGGTCGAGAGCCCTATCCGTGACGGCGTCGAGGTGTTGTTGGACATCGATGTACAGGGCGCCCGGCAGATCCGCGAGGTGACCCGCGGCACGAGCCTGGCGGCCGCGGCCCTCTCCATCTTCTGCGCGCCCCCATCTTTTGCCGTGCTCCGGCGCCGACTCGAAGCCCGGGGCACGGACAGCCCTGAGGTCATCGCCCGCCGTCTGCTGCGGGCCCGGGCCGAACTGACGGCCTGGCGCGAGTACGACTGGGTGGTGGTCAACGACCGGCTGGAGGAAGCGCTGGCGCAACTTGAAGCCATCGTGTTGGCGGCGCGTTGCCGCACTCTTCTTCACCAGAAGGAGCCCTGGAGCGAATGAACGACGCGAATCCGTCTGCGGTCACGGCCCCCGCCGTGGTTCTCGGCGTCACCGGTTCCATCGCCGCGTACAAGGCCGCCGATCTCACCAGCCGCCTGGTGCAGGCGGGGGTGACGGTAGCCGTCATCATGACGGCCAATGCCCAGCGCCTGGTGCAGCCACAGACCTTCCTGACCCTCTCGCGCGGCCCGGTAGTCACGGACCTCTGGGAACTGCCCGACTGGCAGCCGGGGCACATTGCGCTAGCCGAACGGGCGACGGTTCTGGTGGTAGCGCCGGCGACGGCCAACATCCTGGCCAAGCTGGCCCACGGTCTGGCGGACGACGCGCTCTCGACCTATGCCCTGTCTCACTCCGGGCGGGTGGTGGTGGCGCCGGCGATGAACCCGCGCATGTGGGCTCACCCCGCGGTTCAGGCGAATTGTGCGGTGCTACGCGAACGTGGCGTGTGCTTTGTGGGGCCTGGCAGCGGTCGGGTCGCCTGCGGCGAGGGCGGCGTCGGGCGCCTGGCCGCGGTCGAGGACATCCTGGCGGCAGTTCTCGCTGCCCTCCAGCCACCCCTGGCGTCTTGAAACGAGCTCTCCCGGGCGTGGCGGTTGCGGTTGAACCACGGCGGCTCCGCCTATACTGTATGTACGGTACTTGCAGTAATAGACTACCAGCGTCCGAGCCGGGTGCCGGGCGCTTGCGGTTGTCATTGGGGCCCTATGGCGCAGACACAACCAACGCCGGAACCCGCCGACCCCCACGCCGCGGGGAAGGAGGGTCGGCGCTACCTGACGCCCGGCGAGATGAAGCCGCCGCGCCGTAGCGCTTCCCCCGCGGGCGCCGCTCCCGCGTCGGCGTCGGCGTCGCCCCCGGCCGGCGCGGACCTGGCCCGCCTGGTGCAGGAAGACCTCGCCCGCGCCGCGACCCCCGCGGCCAACCCCGACACGGCTCGCCTGGTCCAAGCGGAACTCGCTCGCGCCGCTCAGAGTGGCAATTACACCATCCAAGGCATGCTGGCGCGTGGCGCTGAGAGCGTTTTGTACCGGACCTGCTCCGGGCCGGCCACCTTCTGCGCCAAGGCGATCCGCAATCGCCTCGGGCAGGCCATCGGCAGTGCCGCAACGCGCCACCATCGCAGCAAGCTGAACGACGTCTCTTACAGCCACAAGGTCAGGCATCTGCGCAATGAGTTCGGGGTTGGCGGGGCCTTGCAGGAAGAGGGCGATATCCCCGTCGTACGCATCTACGCCCTGCGCAAGGTCCGGCGTTTCGGCCTCGAAATGGGCTACGACCTGCTGATGGAGCACGTCGAGGGTGCCGACATGAGCGACCGACAGTTCACCCGCGACCTCTCCGTGACCGATAAGCTCGGCATCTTCCAGCAGACCATCAAAGCTCTCGGTTTCATGCACCATCGCCGCTACATACACCTGGATATGAAGCCGTCCAACATCATGGTGAGCCACGGCCGGGTGAAGCTGATCGACTTTGGCGTCTCGGTCACCATCGGTCATCAGCCCCATGCCGTCACGGGCACGGCGGGCTTTCTCTCACCGGAGCAGATCGTGCGGGATTCCCCCACCGAGGCCACCGACATCTTCGCGCTGGGGGTGACCTTTGCCGTGATCTTTGGCGGCAAACCCCTGCATCAGACGGCCGACCAACTGAAGAGCCGGCAGTTCCGTTCCGAGGCGCGCTACCATCTGACGAGCGTGGAACAGCCCACGATCGTGGATGTCCCCGAGCTGGTCGAGTTCCCTGAACTGGTGCAGCTGATCAGCCACTGCACCGTGCCGCGGCTCGACCGGCGGATCAGCAACACCGCCACCCTCCTCGGCCGTCTGGAGCGCGTCGCCGAGGGCTACGGCATCTGCCTCTCGGGCCCGCCGCCGGACCCCTCCGTCAGCCGGGGTGCGCCGCACGGGTAGGCCACCCCCAGGGCCGCCGTGCCGGCCCCGCCGCCACCGCGAACCCCTCGGTGAGGCGCGCCGAGCCCAGCCAACCAAGTCAGCGAAACCCCGCCATGCATATCAGCCTCATCCTTGAACACCTGTCGGCCCAGTCCGGCGGCGCTGAGGGCTTTGCGCTGACCGTCGCCCGGGAACTCCTGCGGCGCGGGCACCGATTCACCGTCTGCGCGGTGGACGGTGGCGGCCTCGAGGGGGCCGCGGTTCTGCTGGGCCCGCTGGCGTCAGCGCCGGCCCGATTGCTGCCGCTGGCGCCGGACATCGTGGTGGACTGGGGCTTGCACGTGCCCGCCGATCTGCACCGCCTGGGAGGGGGAACGCATCGCGAGTTCCAGCGTATTGTTCTGGAGGCGCTTCCCGCCCCGGTGCGGCTAACCAAACGCCTGCTGTATGCCCTGTCCCCCCGGCACCGTCGGATTGCCCGGCGGGAGGTCGAACTGCTCTCGCGGCCGGGGGTTCAGGTGCTGGCCGTGTCACGCTTCGTGGCGGACCAGGTGGCGCGCACCGTGCCGTTACCGCCGTCCCACCTGCACGTTCTGCACAACGGGGTGGATACCCAGCGGTTTGTGGCTGGCGGCCAGCCTGGAGTTCGGGCCAGGGAACGGGCGCGGCTGGGACTGGAAGAACAAGACGTCGCCTTCCTCCTGGTGGCTCACAATCTTGGCCTGAAGGGATTCAACCTGTTGCGGGAGGTCTTCGCGGCTGGGCATGGCCAGTTTCCCCGCGCGCGGCTGGTGCTGCTGGGTCGGCACCCGCCGAGATTCCGCGCGCCCTGGTTCATCTACGCCGGCGCCTCGAGTCAGCCTGAGAGTGCCTATGCCGCCGCGGATGGGTTGCTGCACCCCAGCTACTACGATGCCTGCGCCAACGTGGTGCTTGAAGCGTTGGCCTCTGGCCTGCCGGTAGTCTCGAGCGATCGCAATGGCTCTGCCGAAGTCCTGACCGCGGGCCGGGATGGCTGCGTCCTGCCCGTGGTGGGTCCCCAGCGCGAGATCCGGGGGCGCTGGCTGCAAGCGGTGGGTGAGTTGTGTACGCGCCCGGAGCGCCGCCGGGAACTGGGGCTAGAGGCCCGCCGCTGCGCCGAATCCCTCACCATCGGCGCCTACGTGGACCGCTTCGAAGAGCTCCTGCGCCGCGTGGCGGCGGAGCGCCCGGGGCAGAGGCAACCGTAACCCTGCCGGCGGCGTCGTTCCGGATCCCGGCAGCAGCCAGGCCACGGGCTGGCGCCGGACATAATGGGGATGAGACTTTCAAGCCTGGGCGTCTTCTGGTGTGGTGCATAACCGCAGAGGATGCCTGCGCCCGGCGGGCGGGGTTGAGGGCTCCCGTTGTCCGTAGCCCCGAATGGGGCGAGGTGGGCGCCCGTGGCTAGGGCGACGTTTCAGCCAAGGCTAACGCCCTCAGCCCGGCTTTCCGCCGTGGTCTGCCGCCGCGTCGGCAGTGCCGTCATCCAGGTCGCCCGCGGCGATGGCCTGGCGGGCGTCCTGCCGGAACCCGCCCAGGTGCGCCCCGAAGACGGCGGCCCCAACCAGGCACACGCCCCCACCGGCAGCCACGGCGCAGGGAGCGCTGAGATGCTGGGCGAGAATCCCCGCGAGGAGTGATCCGAACGGCGCCATGCCGATCAGCATCATGGAGTAGACTGACATCGCACGTCCCCGCAAGTCGTCGGGCACCATCATCTGGATGAGGGTGTTTGAAGAGGCCAACTGGCCAATCATGCAGAAGCCCACCGGCACCAACAAGGCGGCGGACAGCCAGAACGAACGTGATAGTGAGAAGAGGATCAGGCTGAGGCCGAAGCCCGCGGTCGAGAGCGCGATCCAGCGATCCAGACCCCGCACACCCCGGCGCGACGCCAGGGCCAGCGCGCCCAGCAAAGCGCCCACCCCGGCCGCGCCCATGAGCAACCCCAGTGCCATGGGCCCGCCGTGCAGGATCTTGTCCGCGAAGATCGGCATGAGCACGGAGTAGGGCATTCCCACCAGGCTGACCAGCCCCACCAGCAGCAGTAGCGTGCGAATCGGCCGCGCCTGCCAGACATAGACGAAGCCCGCGCCAATCCGGGCTAGCGTCGACTCCAACGGCCGCCGCCGAGGTTGGCTGTCGAGGCGCATGAATAGCAGCCCGGCGATCACGGCCAGGTAGCTCACCGCGTTGGCGAAAAAGCACCAGCCCTCGCCGATGGATGCCACCAGCACCCCCGCCAGGCTCGGACCGAGAATCCGTGCCGCGTTGAACATGGACGAGTTCAGGGCGATGGCGTTGATCAGATCGTCCTTGCCCACCATGTCGACCACAAACGCCTGCCGGGTCGGCACGTCAAACGCGTTCACGATGCCCAGCATGGCCGCCAGCACCGGGATATGCCACACCCGCACCAGCCCGCTGAGAGTCAGCCCGGCCAGGACGAAGGCCAGCAGCATGGCGGCGACCTGGGCCCCGATAATGACGCGGCGCCGGTCATAGCGGTCCGCAACCACCCCCCCCAGCGGTGACAACAGCAGCACCGGAATCTGCGAGCAGAAGCCGACCAGGCCGAGGAGCACCGCCGAGCCGGTCAGCCGGTACACCAGCCACGACTGCGCCACCACCTGCATCCAGGTGCCACAGACGGAGATCAATTGCCCGCCGAAGAAAAGCCGGTAGTTACGGTGCCGAAACGCTTTCAGCAGGACCGCCAGACGCGCGTTGGCCCAGGCCTTCGGGCGGCTGCTTGAGGTGCTGGCTATGGCCATGACGACGGCCCGTTCGCTCTAATGGAACATGACCCCGGCGACCGCGCCCGTCATCAGGCAGGCGAGGGTGGCCGCCAGCAGCGCTCGGGGGCCGACCGCGACAATGTCCGCCCGCCGTTCCGGCGCCAAGGATACGGCGCCGCCGACGAAGATCGCCAACGAGGCCACGTGGGAGAAGCCGCAGAGGCAGTAGGCGATGATCAGGGGTGAGCGCGGGTTGGCAAAGGTATGAGCCGAGATGGCGGTCGCCAGTTGCTGGTAGGCGGGGACTTCAGTCGCGACCAGGCGCAGCCCCAGCAGGTTGCCGGCCAGGTCGGCATCCGCCGGCGGGATGCCCGTGGCCAAGGCCAGCGGGTAGAAGACAAACCCCAGCAGGCGCGTCAGCGAAAGGTCCAGCGCAAACGGCCTGCCGCAGGCGCCCAGCAGCAGGTCCAGCAGCGCCAGCATCCCCAGGAAGGCGATCAGCAACGCCACGATGCCCAACACCATCTGCAAGCCGGCCAGGGCGCCGTTGATGACCGCCTCCAGGCTACTGGTGTCCGGCGCCGGCGCCATCGTGGGGTTGACCCCCAGAGTCTCCGGGGTGCCATCCTCTGGCAGGATCAGCTTCGACATCACCAGCGCCGCCGGCGCCGACAGCACCGAGGCGGTCATCAGGTGACCGGCGATCCCCGGGAAGACGTCCTTGAGGAACAGCACGTACAGCCCCATCGTGCTCGACGCCACCGTGGCCATGCCCGCTGCCAGGATGGTGCAGTACTCAGAGCGCGTCAGCCGCGCCAGGCACGGCCGAATCGCGGTGAAGGACTCGATGCCCATGAAAATGTTGCTGGCCGTGCATAGGCTCTCCGCGCCACTGACGCGCAGGCAGCGCGTGAACACCTTGGCGAAGGCGCCGATCAACAGCGGCATGATCCGCCAGTAGTACAGCAACCCCATCAGCGCCGAGAAGAAGATGATGGTTGGCAAGGCCTGAAAAGCCAGGATGAAGCCTAGTTTGCCGGCCTCGCCAGCGCCGGTACCAAGCGCTCCGAAGAGGAACGCCTGCCCGGCCTGGGCCGCCGTCAGCAACTTCAGAAATCCGTCGTTGAGCAAGCCGAAGACGCGGTCCACGCCCGGCGCCCAGAATACCAACGCTGCCAGGAACAACTGCAGCGCCGTACCCACCACGACGAGCCGCCAGTTGACGTTCCGGCGGTTGCTGGAGCAGACCCAGGCGATCCCCATCAAGACGAACAGCCCCGCAAAGCTCACCAGATTGTAGACGCTCATCCGCTCTCCTCAGCCGCATTCCGCTCCGGGATCGGACCGTGGCCGTTGGCCGGGCCCACGGCTCAGGGCCCTACCATAGCCGCCACCCGGCCGCGTACCATGGCAGGATTCGGCCAGGGGCCTGTTCCAGGACAGAGACCCCCGCCAGTCTGGCCGGCGTCTGCCCGGGCTCTGCGTGCCTCCCTGGAGCCCGCGATGCCAAGGACCCGCCGGGGCCGGGTTCGCGGTATCCCCCGTCGGCAAGACCCAGAGACGGCGGAAGCCCCGGCAAGGCCCACCGGCGTCAAGCTAATCGGTGGGGGTGCAAAGCTGTGTCAAGCCACAGCAGTCCAAAGCTTGGCCTGTCGGCCGGCGCGGTCTGGGACTGAGTTCGGGCGGCGCCCGGACTCTTTGGACTGCGGCGGCCGAAGGCCCTGAGCGTAGCCGATGGGCTGGACAGCGTGGGCTTTAGGGCGGGGATCAGCGTTCGAGGGCGCGGTGGGCGATATCGCGGCGGAAGCGGGCGCCGTCCCAGGTGATGCAGTGTACCGCCTGGTAGGCTTTGTCGACGGCGGCGCGCAGAGTCGGTCCCCGCGCTGTGACCCCTAGCACGCGCCCCCCTTGGGTGGCGATGCGGCCGGCGGCGGTGCGTGCCGTCGACGCATGGAACACCACCGCTCCACTGGCCGCGGCGGCATCGAGACCGGCGATTTCCCTGCCCTTGGCATAGGTTCCTGGGTATCCTTCCGAAGCCATGACCACGCACACGGCCGGGTCGTTGCTCCAGCTCAACCGTATCTGGTCCAGGTGGCCATCCGCGGTGGCCACGAGGGCTTCGGCCAGGTCGCTGTCGAGACGCATGAGCACGGCCTGCGTCTCGGGGTCTCCAAAGCGGACGTTGAACTCCAGGAGCTTGGGACCCTGGGCGGTGACCATGATGCCGGCGTAGATGACGCCACGGTAGTCGAGGCCCTCCTGCCGACAGCCGTCGACGAAGCGCGCCAGGATGTCGCGGCGGATGATGTCCCAGAGCGCCTCGGTGACGACCGGCGCCGGGGAGTAGGCGCCCATGCCGCCGGTGTTGGGCCCGGTATCGCCATCGCCGACGCGCTTGTGGTCCTGGCTGGAGGCCAGGGGCACGAAGGTCTTCCCATCGGTCAGCGCCAGGATGGACGCTTCCTCGCCGACAAGGCATTCCTCGACGAGCACGGTCTTGCCGGCGTCGCCGAAGGCGCCGTCGAAGCAGGCCGTGACGGCCGCCTCGGCTTCCGCCAGAGTGGTGGCCACCACCACGCCCTTGCCGGCAGCGAGGCCATCAGCTTTGATCACGATGGGGGCGCCGTGGGCGCGGACGTAGTCGAGCGCGGCCTGGGCTTCGTGAAAGACGCCGTAGGCCGCGGTCGGGAGATTGTACTTCGCCATGAAGGCCTTGGCGTAAGCCTTGCTGCCCTCGAGTTGCGCGGCCTTACGGTCCGGGCCGACGATGCGCAGGCCGCGGGCTCTGAACATGTCCACAATGCCTTCGCAGAGAGGTGCTTCAGGCCCGACCATGGTCAGTTCGACGCGGTGGCTCACGGCAAAGTCGCAGAGCGCCTTGAGATCGGTGATGGCAACGGCTTCAACGCCGGTCATGCCGGGGTTTCCCGGAGCGCAGTAGAGGGTATTGACCAGGGGGCTTTGTGCCAGTTTCCAGACCAGGGCATGCTCGCGCCCGCCGCCGCCGACAACCAGGACATTCATGCGGATACGCCCCCCAATGCTACTCCACAGGCGGCTGACTGACGCTGGCCTCAAACTGCCGCGGTACCGACCCAGCCGCGGCAACATACCATGAGCGAGCGGGATTCCAAGATCGGGGCGAGCCGCGCCAGGGCGGTTTCAGGGAAACGGGTGGTAGGCGGGTTGAGCGGCGGCGGGGGGTCTGTATGTTAGCCGCGGGGTAGTGCCGGGCTGGACGAGCTGGACGAACTGGACGCACTGGACGAACTGGAGATGACGACTGTGGTTCCGGCAATTGTGGCGCTCGACTTTGATGGGGTGATCTGCGACAGCGCTCGCGAGACGGCCATGAGTGCCTGGCGGGCTGGGGGCGAGCTGTGGCCGGAGTGGGCGGGGGAGGCGCCGCCGCCGGCGTATGTGGCCCGCTTCCTGCGGCTGCGTCCGTGGCTGGAAACGGGGTATCAGGCCGTGGTGATGATGCGGATGATCGCCGATGGCTTGGCCGAGGTGGAGTTCGCGGAACGCTTGGACGAGCACTGCCGGAGCTGCCTGGCGGGTCTTGGATGCAGCCGGGATGAGCTGGTGAAGTGCTTCGGTCGGGCGCGGGACGAATGGATCGGCAGCGACTTTGCGGGCTGGCTCGGGTGCCATGACTTCTACCCGGGCGTCAGCGCGGCCTTGAACCGGGCCCGGAGCTGCCAGGAGGTCTATGTTCTGACCACGAAGCAGGAGCGTTTTGCGCGGGCTCTGCTGGAGAGCCAGGGGCTGTGTTTGGCGACGGACCGGCTTTTCGGGCTTGACTGCGGCCGTTCGAAGGAGGACATCCTGGTCGAGATGAGCGCCGGGGGGACCGCGCCGGAGGTGCATTTTGTGGAAGACCGGGCCGAGACCTTACGGCGGGTGCTGGCGGTGCCGACGCTGTCGGCGGTGCGGCTGTACTATGCCGACTGGGGGTACGGTACCGCGGCGGATCTGGCCTGGGCTCGGGCTGAGCGACGGGTGCGCGTCTGGGGCCTCGCCGAGTTTATGGCGCTGGAGTGATTCATGAGCGCTGCGGTGCGTCCAGGGGCGGTCGTCGTCACCGATTTGGATGGGACGTTATTGAATGCAGCGCAGCAGATCGGTCCGGCGGACCGTGAGGCGCTGCTGGCGCTGGGAGAGTGCGGTGTCTGCCGCGTGGCGGCCACGGGCAGGAACCTGTACTCGCTGCGGCGCGTTATCGCGCCGACCGACCCTTTCGACTACGTGGTGTTTTCTTCCGGGGTCGGAATCCTTGACTGGCCGGCGCAGGCCTTCATGCGTTCGACGGCGATCTCGGGGCCGCAGGTGTGCCGTTGCGCGCAGGCGTTGCGGGCGCAGGGGGCCAGCTTCATGGTCCACGACCCGCTGCCGGAGAATCACCGGTTCGCCTATTACGAAGCGGCGCTGCAGGAGACGGATTTCCGTCGGCGTTGCACGCTCTACGGCGCCTACTGCCGGGAGTGGCAGCCAACCGAGGTCTTTGCGCAGGGCGCCAGCCAGTTCGTGGTCATCATGCCGCCAGACCTGGAGCGCTTCGGGCAGCTGAGGCAGGCGGTGGCGGGGCTGTCGGTGGTGCGCACAACGTCACCCCTCGATGGCGTGAGCCTGTGGATGGAGGTTTTCGCTCCCGGCACCAACAAGTCCAGCGCCGCGGCCTTTCTGGCAGACCGGCTGGGGGTGCGGTCGGAGGCGACCTACGCTCTGGGCAACGACTTCAATGACGCGGACTTGCTGGACTGGGCCGGGCACTCCTGCGTGACCGCGAATGCGCCCGCGGAGCTGCGATCGCGCTTTCCGGTGGTGCGTTCACACGATGAATCGGGGTTTGCGCACGCGGTCGCTGTCTGGGGGCTGCTGCCAGGCTGAGGCTGAAGGGCGGCCCGGTATGGCCGCCGCGGCGCTCGCGCAGGAGCGCCCTCCAGGCGTCCGTCGTCCGTGGCCGCGGACGACGAACGGAATCGGAGGCGCGCGGCCGCGATACGGCCGCGCCTTCGGCCTGCTCTTGCCCTCCAAAGCGTAGAGTGATTGCCGAGGGTTGGGCAAGTACTCAAGGATACCGCGAACCCAGCCCGGCACGGGGCTAGGTATCGCGGCGTCCAGGCGCCGGGGCTGGCAGTTCAGCGGCGCAGGAGCAAGGACTGGCCGTAGCTCCGGCCCGAGAGGGTGTGCAGGCGCGCTCCACCGCCGGTCAGGGGCGTGATCGAGGTCCGGATGCTCTTAGCGGTCGGGTCGGTTACCCCAGCCAGGCTTGCCACTACGGTCAGGCCGCAGCGTTCACCGCGGAGGGTGTAGAGGCACTGTACGTCGTTTGACAGGGTCAGGGTGGCGCTGCCGGTGACGCTGGTGCCCGCGGAGGTGAGGTCGAAGCGCAGGGTCCAGGCGCCGTTCATCGGCTTGGGGATATCCAAGGTCGCGATGTCTGACACGAGCCTGGTGGCAGCGTTGACCTCGAGGTGGCCGGTGACCGGTCCCACGAGTTGCCGGGTGGTTGCGTTCAGGGCCAGGTTGAAGGAGAGCGCCGCCGTCACCGCCGTGCCTGGGTCGGAGCCCCTCATGGTCAGGTTGACCAGCAGGTTTTCGCCGCGGCCCCTGGCACTGCCCCGGAGCGGGAGGGTTACGGGGACAATCTGCTTGCCGACGTCGACCGTCAGGGTCGCAAAGCCGGAGAGGCGGCCCTTGTTGTCGTGGGTGAGGTTCAGGGTCAGGGGGTTGTCGGCCACGGTGATGGAGTAGGTTCCGGTCAGGTCCCACAGTCCCTGACCGACGGCGGGTGCGGTCGGGTCCAGGACCGCCAGGAAGGAACCGCTGGGGTCGACCGCCACGGGCGTCCGCGGCGAGGGGGTCAGGGTGCTGGCCGGGATCGGCGCGCTGAGCGGACCGGCGTCTTCGCGGCAGGTGGCCGTACCGGTAAAGGTTTGGTTGCCGACGCTGCCGGTGGGGACGTTCACCCGGTAGGTCAGGGTCAACGGCCACTGCTCGGGCATGGTGATCCAGGCGAAGTCAACGCTGCCGGAGTCGTCATCGGCGCGCACCAGGGTAGGCGGCTCGCTGCCGGTGGCCTTGTTGGTGACCAGGCCGGCGAAGGTCCAGCCGGGCGGCAGCTCTTCGGTTAGGCTCAGGGCGGTCAGGGCCGTGGGGTTGGTGTGGGACAGCGTGACCGACACGTCCAGCGTGGAGGTATCGTCATAGAGCGCGCTGTCGAAGCGGCGCGCCGCGGCGAGGGTGCCCTGGCTGGCGGAGGAGGACTTGCGTAGCGCCAGGCCGGGGGCGTAGCCGTCCTCGGTGCCTTCCTGGCAGTGGTAGCCGCCGCTGTTGTAGAATTGGATCAGGCGGGTGAGTTCGGGGGAGAGTTGGATGATCCAGTCGCCGTTCTGGTCGGCCTGGTGTGGCGTGCAGGTACGGGTTCCGGTGCCGGTGGCGTAGCCGTCCTCGGAGGGGGTTCCAACCGGGGCACAGTGGTAGGCACGGACGTTGTAGAACTGGATCATGCGGGTGAGTTCCTGGGTCAGGTCAATGCGCCAGTTGCCATTCTGGTCGGCCTGGTGCGGCACGCAGCAGTCGCCGATATCGAGGCAGGTCTCGCCCATGGTGTCGAAGAGGACGAGGCCGCCATCCAGCCGGTAGTCGTTGTTGCCGGCAAAGCAGTAGGTGTTGCGGGTCGCGCCTGCCGGGATATGGACCTTGTAGGTCAAAGTGCGGGGAAACGTCGGTACGCCGATCCAGTAGAACTCGATGGTCCCGGCGTTGTCGCTTGCCGACGGGTCGTCGCCGTCGGGGCTTCCAATCAACTCCACGAACTCCCATCCGGCCGGCAAGGTTTCGCGGATGGCGACGGACGTGACTGTGCCCACGTAAGCCAGGTCGATCAGGATGGAGACCTCGACCGTATCGCCGGGCGAATAGCACCCCGCCGGGAACTGGCGGAAGGTGAGTTGGTTGGAGACGTTGAGGGTGACGTGGACCGTCTTGACACTGCTGCCGGAGGTGACGGTGATGTCCCCCGAGTGGAGGCCCGTGTCCAACCCTGCCGCTGCGGCCGTGAAGGAGACCGTGATCTCATCCCATTCGCCCGAGCTGGTTCCCGAGGTCGGGCTGACGTTGAGCCAGTCGATGCCTTCGGTGATGGTGTAGGAGATCGTGCCATCGAGGGCATTGCGCACGCTGAAGGTCGTGCTGGCGGGGATGGTTCCGCGGCGGCAGGCGACCGCCAGGCTGGACGGCATGACCTGGACCTCGACGGGAGCGACGACCGGGACAAACATCGCGGTCACCGCGAGGTCCGAGTCGACACTGGTATCCTGGCGTGGGTTGGCCGTGCTGGAGTCGCTCCATTGCTCAAAACGGTATCCCGTATTGGGTCTGGCCTCAACCGGTGTGGTGCGGTCGCCATAGAGAACGGTCTGTCTGGCGGTGCCAATAAGGGTACCATAGGAGCCGGCGGCATAGTTGAAGGTGTAGCTGTTGCGGGCGAATACGGCCTTCAGATCCAGATTCGCCGTGACCGGGTTGATGGTCAACGTGGCAGCGCCGGGGTACAGTGTGCCGAGACTGGTCCATTGCACGAAGTGGTAGCCGGTCGCGGCGTTGGCGGTAACGGCGGTGGTGCTGTTGCCGTGGGCGACGTTTTGGGACGTCACTCCGGCGATCGAGCCACCCGCCGTCGGCTCGGCCGCGAAGGTTACCGTGTAGATGTAGGGCAAGAACTCGGCCCTCAGAGTCATGGCCTCCGTCACATTGTTGACGGTCAGGGTGGCCGTGCCGGGGTAAAACGCGCCGCCGCGGGTCCAGCGGTCGAAGTGGTAGCCGGTCAAGGCGTTGGCGATAACGGCCGTGGTGCTGCCGTTGCGTACGATGAATTGAGGCGTCGTCCCGGTGATCGCGCCGCCCGCGCTGGCCTCGAAGTCTACCCTGTAGGAGTCGAGCGCGAATTCGGCCCTCAACGTCAGGCTGGCGTTGACCGGGTTGACGGTCAGCGTGGCCGTGCCGGGGTAAGAAGCGCCGCCGCTGGTCCAGCCTACGAAGTGGTAGCCGGTCGCGGGGCTGGCGGTAACGGCCGCGGCGCTGCCGCCGTGGACGACGGTCTGGGACGCCGCTGGGCTGACCGAGCCGCCCAGACCGGCCTGGAACGTGAGCGTGTGAAAATCGATCGGCTGCCCGTTGACCTGCCCCGAGTCGAGCACTTGGTAGACCGCGTCATCGGGATCCAGTTTCTGGTTCTGCCGGATCAGCCCCACGCCCCTGGCCAGCCAGAAGCGGCTGTCGATGAAGTCGAAGGTGTGCTCGTAGTCTCTGTCGCCAACGAAAGGAATCGAGATCGTCTTCTTTACCGTCGCCGTCACGTTCACCTTCAGCCTGATCACATCCTTAAATACGCCCAGCGGGGTTGCGAAGGTGTCAAAGTGAGCCTCCAGCGTCGACGTGGCGGTGAGCGTTCCGCTTTGGCTTCCGCCGAGGGGCCAAGGGAGGTCGAGGGTCACAGATGCCGTAGCGGTGGAGGTCTTGCTCCAGGGGGCGGGCGTGAGGGCCATGTTAGCGTCCCCCAAGTACAGAGGCCTGCTGAAGACGACGGTCTGGGTCGGGACCCCGGAGGCGGCAGTGCCCTTATAGAAGCCGTAGAGGCCGAGCTTGGGGAGGCTCGTGGCCGTGTCGTAGTAGTTCCAGAAATCCTCGTCAAGATTGCGGAAATCGTGCGTGTCGTCGCAGGTTGTCTTGAGCTTCCACACTGAGAAAGAACCCACCGTTTGCGGGCCCGTCCCCAGCACGGTCCAGACGAAGGCGTCGGTGTCCGCGCTGGGGGTTCCGTCCACCAGGTGCCAGCGGTTGCCCGCGGCCAGGGGGAAATAGTCGGCGATGTTGTACGCCTGGAGAGCGGCGGCGCCCCCGATGGCAAGCATGGCAGTCCAGACTCGGCCCAGCCGTCGTGCAGTGATCATGGCGCGACTCCTCGATCCGTTGTGGTTTCCCTGCACACCTAATGGACATGATGCGTATTCAGCCACCGAATAGGTTCTACCATACCGCAAGTATGTCTTTTCGTCCACACTGATCATGGGGTGTGAGTGCAAGTCAGGTCCGAAGGTGGTGACGACTCAGGGCCTGGGGTTCTGGAAACGGCGAGACGGCGAGACGGGGAAACGGCGACTGGAGGAGACGGAGAGGGAGACGGTGGAGATGAAAACAGGGTTCAGGG
>CAIZKT010001018.1:0-6263 GCA_903933565.1 uncultured Victivallales bacterium
TCCGGCGGACGCGCGTTCCACTCCTCGCCGAAGGGATCCATGAGCCGACGCAGAAACGAGGGGCCCGCTTCAAGCCGCAGGTTGCCGGGCGCCACGCCGTCGAAGGTCAGCCAGCCGTACGGCTCGATGAAGATCTGCGTCCAGGCATGGGCGTGGTATTCATAGACGTCGAAGGAGTTGGTCAGCAGGTTGTGCGTGCCGGGCGAGTACCCCGTCGCCAGGCGTGACGGCAGCCCTGCCAGCCGGGCCAGTACCGTGAACGCCTGCGCGAAGTGCTGGCAGTAGCCCTGTCGGCTCTCGAAGAGAAAGTAGTCGACCGGTTCGGCCGCGTCCGGGATGACTGGAGCTGCCAGCGTGTAGGTGTAGTGCCGCCGCAGGTGCTCCTGCAGCGCCATGGCTTTCTCCATGGGCGTCTCGCAGCCCTGGGTCACCGACATGGCCAGGCGGTGCAGGCGGGCCGAGACCAGGCGCTCTGGCAATTGCCGGTAGTGCCAGCCCTGGAAGGCGAAGGTCTCCCCGGCGACCAGGCTGACGTGCGTGTCGAGCGTGGGAACGTTTGAGGTGAGGTGATATTGCCAGGGCAGAGCGGGCGTCGTACCGCGCAACGACGCCCCGGCCAGGTCCAGCCGGACCAGGGGCCCCAGGGCCGTCCCTTCATACAGACGGGTCTGGTCGACATCCCAAATGCAGCGAGTGGCCCGGTAGGCCCCAGGCAGTCGCACCGACCCCGCCTTCTCGATGCTGATATGCTGCTCGACCGAACGAGTCCCGGTCCGTGGGCGTCGGTCAAGCCCGCTCCGGCCCTCGCGCAGGGTGGACGACAGGCGCCATTGTTTGCCATCGTAGACATCGTACAACTGCGCCAGCCAGTAGAGCTTGAAGGGGGATTGGACGCGCATCACCAGATCGGTTCCCACGCCGGCTCCCCCGAGTCCTTCCCGGGCGTCCATCGTCGGCGCGGGCTTGGCGGCAGCGACGGTCTTGGCCGATTTGGGGTCATGCGCCGGATTGCGATCGGTGCCAGCCTTCGATTCGGCGGTCTGCTGCGTCGTTTCGTCCCCTCTGGAAAACAGTCCGCCGGCCGGCTGGAGCCACTGCCGCCAGAGCCTGGGAAAGGCCAGGTCTTGCCTCGTGCTGAAGCCTACGGGAATAAGGCCGATGGAGCGGCCCTGCGGCAGCGGGAAAGAAGATACCAGCAAGACCATGAAGCCGCAGGCCAGCCCCAGATGGGCCAGCCGGTAGGCCCAGTTGGCGCGGTGCCGTGGCGCGGGCATGGTCCCAGACGCAGGCTCGCCCGCGGTGGCCAGATTCAGCGTCCGGGTCTCGTACATCAGGAGGATGCCGACGCCGAGGTAGGCGCCCAGCGCCGGCAGGTACACGGGGCGACCGGGCATGATCCCGCCATAGCCCAGAAACACCAGTGAGACCAACCCCAGCAGCCCGTACTCGCGAGCCACCCCGCCGACGGCCAGTGCCACCCCGAGTGCCGCGGCCGACTCGACCAGGACGACGTCGAGCGCCTGCCCGCCCGGCTGCAAGTGCCACCAGGCCACCCCGCC
The DNA here is from genome assembly GCA_903933565.1 of uncultured Victivallales bacterium. Classification (GTDB taxonomy): domain Bacteria; phylum Verrucomicrobiota; class Lentisphaeria; order Oligosphaerales; family JAFGRS01; genus CAILUI01. The sequence goes on from CAIZKT010001018.1 coordinate 1,560, forward strand.
ACCGGCGATCAGCACCTGCAGCACCTGCCGACTCCAGCCTGGAAACCAGCGCCGCGGCAAGCGCGCCAGCAGCGCCAGTGGCAGCAGAGCCACCAGAACGCCGAACACCAGCATCGGATGCCCGCGCTGAACCAGGGCCGCGGCCACACTGAGACCGTAGAGCACCAGGTAGCAGCACTGCACCCGCAGCGTCAACGTCGTCCCTTGCCTCTGGCCTGTATTCATGGATCTCGGTACCGGCGTCAGAAGGGGTGGAGCTTCAGGGCTTCTTCCAGACCCATCCCGGGCAGCAACTCCGTGGGGGCAAGAGCCCAGCGCGCGGCCGATTCGGGGACGGCGGCCTGCGGCCCCTTGCGGCCCTGATTCGCCCCGAACACGTCGCGCCGGGCGCAGTACCAGCGTACCTGCATGCCCTGCTCAGTCAGCACGCTCAGGGCCTCGGCCAGGGCGCGCGGCGCGGCCAGGCTAAAGCAGAACACCACCGTATTGCGGGGCAGTTGCCGCGCCAGTTCGCCGGCTGCGGCAGCCAGGGTAACCGGTCCCGGTCGCAGGGTGGCCAGCGCGTACATCACCTCGCCGCACACCTCCGCCGCCAACGCCGGCCGCACCACCACCGGAACCGCCCCGGCCGCGGCAAAACCGAAGCTGCAATAGAGGTCGGCGCAGTGTCGGCAGATACTGGCCGCGGCCCGGATCTGATACTCGAGATTCGAGCCCGGGTCAGCGCCACTCACGAAGTGTTCATGGGCGTCCAGCATGACCGCCACCGACATCACCGCGTTACGCTCAAACTCGCGTACCATCAGATGACCGAAGCGGGCCGAACTCTTCCAGTGGATGTAGCGCAGCCCATCGGTCGGGTGGTACTCGCGCACCCCGTAGAAGTCCTGGCTCATGCCCGCGGCACTGATCGGACTGCCCGCCACCGCGCCGTGCGCCTCACTCTGACGCAGTATCAGGTCAGGAACCGGCTCGGTTCCCGGGTAGACCACCATCCTGGCCGGCAAGGTCAGCGCGCGCTCGCGCCGAAACAGCCCAGCCGGATCCCCCCCCCGCAACACGATGCGCCCGAGGGCGAACTCGCCCCGTTTCAGCGCCAGCACCCGCCGCTGAACCAGGCGCTCCTCCCGGCTCGCCAGGGGGGGAATCACGGTGCGCACCGAGGGATCCGCCGCAAAGGGGACCTCTTCGATCAGCACGATCGGTTGCCGCCGCCGCGACAGCCGATTCTCCACGCTCAGCGGTAGACTCACCGCTTCCCCGCAGGCCGCATCGCCGCAAGCGCCTCGCCGCAGGCGGACGCCCCACAGGGAGAGCGCGGCACTCACCAGGCTGGCGGCCACAAGCGCCAGGGCGGCACAGCCCATCAGAAAGGGAAACATCATCCGGTTCACGATGGCGACCAGAACCCACGCCACCCCGGCCAGGGCGACGGCCCAACCGCGCGTTGTCGGCCAGAGAAACAGCATCAGCGTGCCGACGGCCTCTTGCCGCCTTCCCAGCGCTCGAGGGGAAACTGCTCCAGGAGGCTACGCACCACCTGCTCCGGGCTGCCGAACTCGGCGCGGGCCTGCATCTTCAGCGGCAGGCGGTGGCTAAGCACCTCCACGGCCAGGTCGCGGACATCCCGCGGCAACACGTAGTCGCGGCCCTGCGCCGCGGCCAGCGACTGCCCGCAGTGCATCAGCGCCAGCGACGCGCGCGGGCTGCAACCATAGTTCAGCGCGGGGTGCTGCCGCGTTGCCCCGGCCAAGGTCACGATGTAGTCCTTCACCGCGGCGGAGACATGCACCGTGCGCGCCAAGGCCTGACAGCGCAGAATGTCCGTCGCGTTCACCACGTGCTGGATGCTGTTGATGGGGTGAGTCGAGACCTGACTGCTCAGAATGTCCTGCTCCACCGCGGCATCCGGATACCCCATCCGCAGACGCATGAGAAAACGGTCCAATTGCGCTTCGGGCAACGGGTAGGTGCCGTGAAACTCGACCGGGTTCTGGGTGGCGATCACAAAGAAAGGCTTGCGCAGCACATGGGTGCGGCCATCGACGGTGACCATCGACTCGCTCATGCACTCCAGCAGGCTCGCTTGCACCCGCGGCGTGCCGCGGTTGATCTCGTCGGCCAACACTACGTTCGCGAAGATGGGGCCGGGGATGAAGGTAAATTGGCCCGCCTGCTCATCATAGACATTCACCCCGGTGACATCCGAAGGCAGCATATCGGGGGTGAACTGCAGGCGCTTGAAGCCGGTGCGGACGGATCTTGCCAGCGCCTGGGCCAGCTTGGTCTTGCCGACGCCGGGAACGTCCTCCAACAACACATGCCCATCGCTGAGCAGCGCCACAACGACCTTCAGGATGACATCGTCCTTGCCCTTGACCACCTGCGCGATGTTGGCGCAGATCGCCTCGACCACCTGTTTGAGGTACGCGAGATCGTGGGTCGGCGCCGCGCTCCCCGCGGGGCGGATCTCGCCCGACACGGTCTGATCGCGGCCGTCAGCGTCCAGCTCGTTGTACAGCAGCATGGCGTCGCCAAGCTGGATCACGTCCATGTGCTTGAGCTGCACCGGTTGCACCACCGGAACCCCGTTCAGGAAGGTGCCGTTGCGGCTCCCCATGTCCTCCATGATCACCCGGTCGTCCTCGCGGCGCAGCTTCACATGCACCCGCGAAACTCCCTGGGGAGAGAGGACCAGGGCGCACTCCTCGCTCCGGCCGATCGAGGTCTCGCCCAGCGGGATGACGAACTCGCCCACCAGGCGGTAGTTTTCCTGGATGATCAGCTTAGGCATCGCTCAGACTCCCTGGCGTATCGTCCCGGCGCCTGCGGGACGGCAGACGCTCATTCAGCGGGCCGCATGAGAGGGAAGAGAATGACGTCCCGAATCGAGTCGGCCCCGGTCAGCAACATCACCAGACGATCGACCCCCAAGCCCAGACCGCCGGCGGGCGGCATGCCATACTCCAGAGCGGTCAGGAAGTCCTCGTCGATACGGTTCACTTCACCGTCAGCCTCGGGCTTGTCCACCGCCTGACTGTCGAAGCGGGCCCGCTGTTCGAGCGGGTCATTCAGCTCGGAATAGCCCGGGCTGATCTCCTGGCCGTTGATCTCCAGTTCGTAGACGTCAACCACCCCCGCGTCGTCCTCGCAGCGCTTGGCCAGCGGCACCAGAAACGCGGGCAAGCGCGTCACAAAGGTCGGCTGGATGAGCGTCGCCTCGATGGTCTTCTCGTAGACCTCATGGGTGATCTCGGCGCTGGTCCAAGCGTCCATCACCGTCAACCCCAAGCCCCGGGCCCGCTCGCGCTGCTGCGCCACCGTCAGGGTGTACCAGTCCGCCCCGACGCGCTCACGGATCAGGTCAGCATAGGCCACCCGCCGCCAGGGCGGCGCCAGGTTGATCTCCGTGCCGTCGGAGCGCTTCACCACCAGCGTGCCCAACACCTCCTGGGCCACCGTCGAGATCAGACCCTCGACCACCTCCATCATGCCGCGGCAGTCGGAGTATGCCTGGTACAGCTCAAGCATGGTGAACTCCGGGTTATGTCGGCGGCTGAGACCCTCGTTGCGGAAGTTACGGTTGATCTCGTAGATGCGCTCGAATCCGCCCACCAGCAGCCGCTTCAGGTACAACTCCGGCGCGATGCGCAGATACATCGGGCAGTTCAAGGCGTTGTGAAAAGTCTTGAAGGGCCGCGCCGCCGCGCCGCCGGCCAGGGGCTGCATCATCGGCGTCTCGACCTCGATGAAGCCCAGCCCGTCCAGGTAGCGGCGCATGCCGCGGACAATCGCCACCCGCAAGCGGAACGCCTGGCGCACGGACTCGTTGCAGAGCAGATCCAGATAGCGCTGGCGGTAACGCTGCTCGACGTCGGTCAGGCCATGCCACTTCTCGGGCAGCGGGCGCAGCGACTTGGACAGCAGCCGGAAGGCCGTGGCCCGCAGGCTGGGTTCGCCCAGCCGGGTGGTGAACATCGCCCCCGTGACCGTCAGGATGTCACCGATGTCGAAGGTCTTGATGAGTTCATAGGGGCCTTCGCCAACCCCGTCGCGCTGCACATAGAGCTGCAAGCGACCGCTCTCGTCCACCAGATCCATGAACATCGACTTGCCCATCAGACGCTTGGCCATGATGCGGCCAGCCAGGGTCACCGCGGCGCCGTTTTCGCCCGCCTGGGCATACTGGGCCCGGGCCGCGACCGTGGACACCACTCCGTCCACCCGACTGCCGTATGGCGACAGCCCCGCCGCCTGCAGCGCCCGCAGCTTCTCCAGACGCTGCGCCCGCAGGTCGCCCGGGCTGGTCTGTCCGTCCTGATCCTGACTCATCGCTGTCGTCTCCGCTAGCACCAGGGCGCCATTGACGGCCCATCGTTCTGGCACGTTCCGTACTAAAGGGACGCAATGTAACCGCCGCGATGGCGGTTCGCGAACTCGGGCGGCCCGCCGACTGCATGTCAGTTCCGTGGGGGTTTGCTTGTCTGAGACGTGCAGCTACCTCGTAGGACACCAGGCGCGTCCCATTCCGCCCTTAGGGAGTTGGCACTTGCTGAAGTACCATAGGAACGCCGAACATCGAACGTCCAACGCCAAACGTCGAAGTGGGGAAGCCGAGGGGCGCATGTCAGTTCCGTAGGGGTTCGCTTGTATGAGAACCGGAGAGGGTCGAGGGCCTGCCCGCCGTGGTGGGTCGAGAGACGA
>CAIZKT010001019.1:0-8913 GCA_903933565.1 uncultured Victivallales bacterium
GCCTGTCGGCGGAGATGCGGCCGTCAACGGCGCTGGTGCAGAGTGGCACCCACAGCGGCTGCTGGCGGGCCACGAACGCAGGGTCAAGCGAGCGGGTGATGACCTCCGCGCCGGACGATGCCTACTCGCTGCTGGATCATGCCGAGCGGGTGTACCGCCTGGGCTCGCCGTCCTGGGTCCGCCTGGGGCGCACGTACGCCCCTGCCCTCGACCTGAGCGCGCACCGCGGCCTGGGGGTCTGGGTACACGGCGACGGACAGGGCGAGTTGCTCAACCTCCGTCCAGCCAGCCTGGCCGCCTGGGACGCGCATGCCGAGCACTACCTCAGGATCGACTTCACCGGCTGGCGTTATGTCGAGCTGGTCGAGCCGGATACCGAGACCTTCGAGGAGCACTCCTGGCCCTACGGCCGCTGCATCTACAAGACCTACCGCGAGGGGCAGACCTTCAACAACATCGTCGGGCTCGAGCTCTGGTATAACAACGTGCCCGTCGGGCAAACGGTGACCTGCCATCTCAGCCCGATCAAGGCACTGCCGCTGGTCAGCCAGCGCCTGAGTCGGCCGGCGCTGACCCTTGGGGGGCGCACCGTCGTCTTCCCGGTTGACATCGAGACGGGTCAGTACCTGGAGTTGGGCGGGCCGGGCGACTGTAAGCTCTACAGCGCCAAGGGCGAGTTCATGAGCGACGTGCGGCCCGAGGGCGAGGTGCCGTGGCTGGAAGCAGGCGCCAACGCCCTGACCTTCCAGTGCGCCGCGACCGGGCCGCGGCCGCGGGCCTACGTCACCGTGATCTCGGCAGGCGATACGCCGTTGCGCCGCTGAACGACGTACAGCGCAGGTCACATCCTGACGTCTATCTCATCACTCTCGCGGGCTGCTGGCTACCATGGCCCGCACCGTGGCGACAATATCTGCGACCTGCGGCAGGCAGGCGTCCTCGAGCGAGGCAGCGTAAGGCATCGGGGTGTTCAGCGCCCCCAGTACCTTCGGGGCCGCCTTCAAGGAGCCGAAGTCGGCCTCGACCACCCGGCGCAGGATCTCGGCCCCGACGCCACCGCGGCGGGGTGCATCATGCACGACCAGCAGCCGACCGGTCTTGCGCACCGAGGTCAGGATTGTCGCCAGGTCCAAGGGCACCAGCGAGCGCGGATCGACCACCTCGAGGCTGATCTCGCCGTGCAGGGCCGCCGCCGCCTCGAGCGCCTTGGTGACGCCATAGGACACGCCGACCACGGTGATGTCCGTGCCGACGCGCTTCACCGCCGCCTGACCCAGCGGCACCAGCCACTCGCCCTCGGGGCACGACTGTTGGCTGAGACGATGCAGAATGCGGTGCTGGATGTAGACCACGGGGCCGTCGTCGCGGATGGCGGACTTCATCAGGCCCTTGGCGTCGTAGGGGTCGGAGGGCATGACCACCTTCAGCCCCGGCGTATGCACGAACCAGCTTTCGAGGCTACCGCTGTGGTGGCCGCCCTCGCGGGTGCCGGCGCCGGCCGGCGTCCGCAGCACCAGAGGCACCTTGATCCGACCTCCCGACATCAGATGGACTTTGGCCGCCTGATTGACGATGGGGTCCATGCAGACGGTCACAAAATCGCAGTACATGATCACGGCGATGGGCCGCAGGCCGGTCATGGCGGCTCCGACGGCCAGGCCGGTAAAGCCGGTCTCTGAGATCGGCGTCTGCCAGACGCGCTGGCGGCGCAACTGCTCCCAAAGACCCTTCCTCTCGGTGATGGAGCCGATATCCTCACCGATAGAGAAGACCGTCTGGTCACGGGCCATCTCTTCGGCGATGGCCTCGCTGATGGCCTGCGTATAGGTCAACTCGCGCATGGTCTTAGGCCTCCACTGCCTGGGTGCTGCTCACAGGGCAATCTCGACCTCGGCAGGCATCGCCGAGAAGCGCAGGACGGGGCTGGCCTTGGCGAAGTCGACAGCGGCATCAACCTCGGCCTGCACCTCCTGCTGCAGCGCTTGCAGCGCCGCCGCGGTCACCACCCGCTCTGCGAGCAAGCGCCGCTCAAACAGCGCGATGGGGTCCCGCGGCAGCCAGCGCTGCAGTTCCTCAGGGTTGTTGTGTTTCCGACCGGCGGCGCCGCAATGGCTGTAGAAACGGTAGGTCTTGCACTCGATGAGGGTTGGTCCTCTGCCGGCCCGGGCCCGGGCCACGGCACGGGCAGCGACGTCGTACACGGCCAGGACATCCTGACCGTCCACGATCACCCCGGGGATACCGAAGCCGAAGGCACGGTCCGCGACGTCCGGAGTGGCCAGGGCAATCGTGGAGAAGGTGGTTGCCGCGTAGAGGTTGTTCTCGCAGACAAAGAGCACCGGCAGTTTCCACAGAGCGGCCAGGTTGAGCGCCTCGTGCAGGGTGCCCTGATTGCTGGCTCCCTCGCTGAAGAAGGCGACCGCGACCTGCTTGGTGCCACGGTACTTGGCCGAAAATGCCGCCCCGGTGGCCAGCGGAATCTGGGCGCCGACGATGCCATTGCCGCCGAGCATGCCAATGTCGGGACAGAAGATGTGCATCGAGCCGCCACAGCCGCGGCTGTAGCCATCCTCCCGGCCGAGCAGCTCAGCCATCATCGGTCCGAGATCAGCGCCCTTGGCGATGCAGTGTCCGTGGCCGCGGTGGGTACTGGTGACGTAGTCGTCGCGCCGCAGCGCCGCGCAGATGCCGACCTCGGCTGCTTCCTGGCCGCAGGAGAGATGAATAGCGCCGGCGATGACGCCTTTGCTGGCGAAGTCATACTCGTCGCCCGTGGTGTCCCCTTTGCGCAGGTAACTCTCGTAGTCGTAGAGACCGCCGAGGCGTTCTTCAAACTGACGGATGCGGGTCATCCGCCGCAGCATTTCGAGGCGCCGCTTTCGGCTGAGCATGGTCGTTACTCCCCCAACGCTGGCCACAGGCTGCGGCCTAGTCTTCGTGGGCTACCGCGGCGGTCTGCCCGGTCCGGGACGAACGCTCTGCGGCCTCAAAGACCGCGATCGTCCTTCGGCCCGCCTCGCCGCTGACCGGCACCGGAGCGCCCCGGAGCAGGTGGTCGGCCAACTGGCCGTAATAGGTCAGCCAGTCGGAGGTCTTGTAGGGCACTTGCCTCTCGTCGCGCTTGCCATCCCGCAGGGTCACGAGCTGGAAGCTCCCTGCCGCGGGGCCCTCAAGCTCGTCCTGGTAACCCTTGTTGCCGCCGGCGCCGCTGTCGATGATGCCGCCACGGGTTCCCAGGATCCGCCACAGGGGTTTCCCCACCGCGGCGATGTGCGACCAGGTGACATCGGCGATACAGCCATTGTCAAAGCGCAGGATGGCGCGGGTCTGTTCCTCCTGGCCCAGGTCCATCCACACCATCTTGTGGTAGAACCCATTGACGCCGCGGACCTTAGCATCAACCAGATCGAGCAACCAATCGACGGCATGCGGGCCCCAGTAGTAGAACGCGCCGCCGCTGAGAGCTTTGCGGCTGTACCACCAGTCGCGCGGACGCCCAAAGCCTCCGGCTGCGAGCTCAATGTGGAAAACGTCTCCGATCTCGCCGGCTCGCACCACGTCTTTGATGGCGCGGAAGTTGCCATCGTGCCGACGGGCATGGAAGACGGCCAGGGTCACGCGGTTCGCCTCGGCCGCGGCAATCATGGCATTCGCCTCGGCCACGCTCAGGCACATGGCTTTGTCGACCACGACATGCTTGCCGGCGTTGAGGCACTCGATGGTGATGGCGGCGTGGGTGACGTGTGGCGTGACCACCGCGACCAAGTCAAGATCAGCCTGGGCGAGCATCTGGGTCACGCTCTCATACACCGCAAGGGCGGGAAACTCCGCCTGGGCCGCCTTGAGGCGCTCTGGATCCTGATCACAGACCGCTACCCACTCCAGCCCAGGAGTGGCCGCGATCCAGCGTCCGTGGGCCCGGCCAAAAATGTGCGCCGCGCCGTAGCCCACCACCCCGCAACGGACCGGGACTCTGAGGCTCCGAGTTGCCATGACGTACCGCTCCTCTGCCGCTCAGAAGGCGTGAAAGAATGCAGGGCGAGGGTCGAGGCCCGACTCAGGCCGCCTTCGGCTCCGCACCCTTGTTGGGGGGAGTACGGAAAGCGAGCAGGAAGATCACCAGGATGCCCGCGGCCATGGCGCACAGCGGCCACCACAGCTTGGGCCACAGCGCCAGCGATTCGGGCGAGATGCTGGCCACCGAGCCGAAGGCGTTACGCTCGAGCTTCTGGGCCACCATGGCACCGATCACCATGCCCACGCCCTGGGTGCAGAAGATGTTCATCCCCTGGCACTGCCCGCGCACCTGTGGCGGGGTCGACTGGTCCACGTACACCTGTCCGCTGACAAAGAAGAAGTCGTAGCAGAAGCCGTGCAGGGCGATGCCGACAATCACCAGCGCGGTGGCGGTGGTGCCGGTAGCGGCGCCGAGCGCAAAGCAGGCGTAGCGCAGCACCCACGCCAGGATGCCGACCGCAATCACGTACTTGATGCCCAGTTTACGGAAGAACCAGGGCATGGCGAACATCATGCCGGCCTCGAAGAAGGTGCCGACGTTCTTCCAGGCCGTGATGTGATTCATGCCCATGGCCAGCATCTGCTGCTGCAAGCTCGCGTAATAGGCCGCCAGCGGAATGCAGACCAGCAACGAGCAGACGATGAACACCGCAAAGGAGGGACTCTTGAGCTGCGCCCAGGCGTCCAGAAAGAGCAGATCGCGCAGGTTGACCCCGTGGCCGCGCTTTGGCGGCGGCGTGCGCGGCAGGGTAAACGAGTACAACCCCAGCAGCACCGCGGCGCTGCCACCCAGCACGAATTGCACCGCCCGAGTTCCCGCCTCGATCGCTTTGCCGTCCACGATCCGGGTGAAGCCGAAGGCCAGAATGAACCCCGCCACGATCCAGCCAATCGTCCCCCACAGCCGCACCAGCGGGAACTGCTGGTCGCCCTTGGCCAGGTGATGGAAGGACAGGCTTGCGGTCAGCCCCAGCGTCGGCATGAAGCATAACATGTGGCAGAAGATCAGCGCGTTGAACAGGTTGCCCTTGCTCGCCGTGAGCCCCAGGATGCGGATGGTCTCTGCCACGACGATCTGCTGGCCGTTGCTCTCCTGGAAGGCCACTGCCTCGCCCTGCATCGCCCCAACCGCCGGCATCAGCAACATGGCCACCCCTGCCAGGAGAAACAGAATCCCCAGAATGCGCTCGGTGTTGAAGAAGCGGTCGGCGATCATGCCGGTGATGAACGGCGAGATGACCGCGGCCAACGGACCGGCCGTGTAGGCGTAGTAGCGCACCTGGCCCATGCCATGCGCGTACATATACATAGAAACGCTCAGATACCAGGCACCCCAGATGAAGAACTGCAGGAACATCATGACCGCCAGGCGCCAGTACAAATCCCGATCGCTGCGGTTGCTGCCGTCCATCGCGAGCTCCTTGCTGTTCACCGCTCTCCGCGGTCCCCTGAGCCACCTCTGAGCCGAACCACCGTCGCCGCCATCGCGGCGGCGTCGAAGAATACCGTCGGGACGCCGCGGCGTCAACCCCGAGAATCGAACTGCCAGGGCTTCAAGATAGCGGGCACTGGACGCGCTGGACGCACTGGACGCACTGGACGCGCTGGACGCACTGGACGCGCTGGACGCACTGGACGCGCTGGACGCGCTGGACGCACTTGACGCACTGGACGCACTGGACGCACTGGACGCACTGGAGCCGGCGGTCCGCACCGGCTTTGCCGGGGCTTCCGCCGTATCCCCCCTCGCCTTGGCCCGGCCAGATACCGCGGAAGTCCGCTGACGCGGAGGGACCGCGGGCTCCAGGAACCACGAGGGGCGCGCCGTCGGCTGGCGAGGTCTAGCGGAAGGCCTCCAGCCGCCTACAGGCCTCGTCGAGCACGGGCCAGTCCTTGGCGAAGCAGAAGCGCAGCAGGATACCCGGGCTGCCAGAGGAGTAGAACGAGCGTCCGGGCACCGCAGCGATGCCGGTCCGACGCAGCAGTTCCATGGCGGCGCGGATGTCATCTTCGGGGTCGAAGGCCCCCGCCTCCGCCAGCACGTAGTAGGCCCCTTCGGGCACGCGGGGTGTCAGGCCGGCCTGCCGCAACGCTTGGCACAGACGGTCGCGTTTGCGCCGGTAGTCCGCCGCCATGTCGGTGTAGTACTCGGGCCCCAACTGGCGCATACCGCGCGCCACGCCTAACTGCAGCGGCGTGGGAGCGCAGATGTAGAGCAGGTCATTGGCTACGCCGAGGCGCTCGCTGAGCGCTTCCGGCGCGATGGCGTAGCCCAGGCGCCAGCCCGTGATCGAGTAGGTCTTGGAGAACCCGGAGAGGGTCACCGTCCGTTCCCACATGCCCGGCAGAGACGCCAGGCTGAGATGGGGCCGGTCGTAGACGATGTATTCGTAGATCTCGTCGGTCAGCGCCAGCAGGTCGTGACGCCGGCAGAGGTCGGCAATCACCTCCAGCTCCGCCGCCGCAAAGACCTTCCCGCACGGGTTGGCCGGCGTGTTCACCAGCACCGCGCGGGTGCGTGGCGTAACGGCCGCCTCGAGGGCGTCGGCGTCCAGGGCCCAGTCCAGGCCTGTCAGTGGCACGAACACGGGCCGCAATCCGCCCACCTGCAAGGTATGTACGTGGTAGCCGTAGTACGGCTCGAAGACGATCACCTCGTCACCCGCGTCTAGGAGGCCCTGCACCGCGCAGTGGAAGGCGCCCGTGGCGCCGATGGTGACCGTGACGTGCGCCTCCGGATCGACCTGCGACAGCCGATTGTAGTCCCGCGCCTTGTCGGCGATGGCCTGACGCAGTTCACGACGGCCCTCGAAAGGGCTGTACATGCTCTCGTCCGCCAGAACCGCGTCCGCGGCAGCCCGCAAGATGACCGCGGGGGTCGGCAGGTCACAGACGCCCTGACCCAGATTGATGCCGCCGACCCGTTCACACTCGCGGGTCATCCGCCGGATGAACGACTGGGTGACGCCCTCCATGCTGCTACTGCGCCACGACCTCGGCATAGGGTGAAGTCCTTTGGAAAGAAAACCGCGGGGCGCTGCGGCGCCCTATCGAGGTCAGAGCGAAGCGGACCGGACCGGGGCGCTCTGGAGCACCTCAAAGGTGATGCCACGCAGCTCCGAGCCCAGTCGTTCCTGCAAGCCATCGAGGTGCTGCCGCACGGTGCAGAAGCGCTCCCTGACGCAGGGGTCGCCCCCGTTGAGACAGGCGTTGACGCAGAGCGCCTTCGGATCCACCGTCTGCAACACGTCAAACAGCGAGATCTCCCGGCAGGAACGCCTCAGACGCACGCCGCCGCCCTTGCCGCGCTGTGCCGCGACCAAGCCGCCATCCACCAGCTTCTGCACGATCCGCCGCAGGAAACGATAGGGCACCACCATCTCCTGGGCCAACTCGCTGGTCGGCACCAGCCGATGTCCTTCCTGGGTGGAGAGGTAGAGCACGGCACGGATTGCGTAATCGACTTCACGAGTGATCATGTCATCTTCCCGGCGCTGGGGGGGGTAATCGCGATTGTCAGTCTAACTGTATCCTTTGACTAAAGGGAGTCAAGATGCACTACGGTTTCGCGACCGTTCCTACAGCACCCCCTCGATGATCACCTGGGCGGCCCGGTCCACATCTGCCACGCGGATGTCCAAGTGCAGCACGGCCCGGATGCGGCTTGGGCCCATGGCCAGCAGGCGCAGGCCGGCGGCCTCACAGCGCCGCACCAGTTCGTCGGTGGCAACGGTACCGGCGGCCGGCGCGAAGAAGACCATGTTGGTCCGCCATTCGGTCTCTTCGACCCGCAGGCCAGCCGCGCTGAGCAAGTCTGCCAACCGCGCGGCATTCTCGTGATCCTGCGCCAAGCGCGCGCGGTTCCGGGTCAGGGCGTCCAGACCCGCAGCCGCCAGGATTCCAGCCTGGCGCAACCCGCCGCCCAAGCGCTTGCGCCAATGCCGCGCCGCGTCGATGAAGTCGGCGTCACCGCACAGCAACGATCCCACCGGCGCGCCCAGTCCCTTCGAGAGGCAGAGTTGCACGGAGTCCATCCCGGAGGTATAGGCGGTCGGTGGCACGGCCCAGCGCACACAGGCGTTGAACAAGCGCGCGCCGTCGAGATGCAAGCGCAGGCCACCCTTCCGGGCGGCACTCACCACGGCCTGGAAGCGCGCCGGCGGCACGGCCAGCCCGCCACAGCGGTTGTGGGTGTTCTCCAGGCAGAGCAAGCGGCGCGGCGCATAGTGGACATTGGCGGGTAGAAGCTGGGCCTCGACCTCCTCGGGGGACGGGATGCCGGCGCGGTCATCCAAGGCGTAGGGCATGATGCCACCCAGCACGGCCAGCCCGCCGCCCTCATAGTAATGGATGTGCGACTCGCGCCCCACCAGCGCCGCGTCGCCGCGACCACAGTGGGTCAGCAAGGCCACCAGGTTTCCCTGGGTGCCCGAGGTCACAAACAGCCCCTTCGCCTTGCCGGTCAACTCGGCCGCCAGCGCCTCAAGGCGGATGACGGTGGGGTCCTCGCCAAAGACGTCGTCGCCGACTTCAGCCGTCGCGATGTGACGACGCATGATAGCGTCCGGCACGGTGGCGGTATCGCTGCGCAGATCAATGACTCGCACGGAAGCATCCATCATTCCTCGTCCCTCACCTTGCTCTGCGATAAGACGGTTCTTGCGCCAGACCGAATAGCCAGCCGGGAACCCCAGGTCTCGCGCTGCTTGCTCATCCTCACCGCCTCTGGCGGCGGCGCCGAGCCTCAGGGTGCCGCCGCCCGCGGTCGCGCCCTTACTGATAGCGATACGTCGGGGGTGAATCAAGAAAGTTTAGGCCCGGCCCGATCCCTTGCGGGCGCAGGTCAGTTCCGTAGGTGGTGACACCTCAGGTCCTGGGGTTCAGGAAACGGCGAGA
>CAIZKT010001020.1:0-1995 GCA_903933565.1 uncultured Victivallales bacterium
CCCCTACGGAGCTGACTTGCACCCGGGCCGCCAGCAGGCCTGTTTCAAGATTGGCGGGCGTGCCTTGGATGGCCGCTGGCGGGGCCGCCCCGGTTCGGTGTACCGGCTTTCCAGCCACAGGCTGGGCCGCCTGCAGGGAGGAAGCCGGAATCCCCCCACCCTAAGACCGCCTCCTGTGAAGCTCAACCTCGGTCGCGTGGGACTCGGCGGGGTGGTTACGTCTGCACATTCGGCCCCCGGTAGAGTTTCATCCTGACATGATCGGACGCCCGCAAGCGCCCTGCAGGGGCTGAAGGCGGGACTCTGAACCGAACCGCAAGCGTGCGCGTTATCTCAAGAGAACCGCCCTGCCTCAGGCTCAGGGCCGGTTGCCCCGCCTGGGTCATGGAGCTAGATTACCGGCTCGTGGCTGGGGGGCTGCGGCATGATCTCGGGCGGGGTTGACAGGGTAGGTTGCCGCCCGGACGATGAAGTGTCCCGGGCGCACGAGAATGGGGCAGATATGACGGTACAGACAGAGAAGAATGCAGGTGAGACCGAGGCGTTGCTGGCCCAGCGCGGCATCATCAGTGCGGCGCTGGCCAGGGTGGCCGGGCGCGAGCGGCGGGAGGTCGAGTTCATCCGCGAGCGGGTGGCGGCGGGGCGGGTGGTGATTCCGGCAAACCGGCATCATGTCGGCTTGGAGCCGATGGGGATCGGCCGTGACCTGTCGGTCAAGATCAACGCTAACCTGGGCACCTCGGCGCTGGCCAGCGATCTGGAGGCCGAGCTGCTGAAGCTGGATGCCGCGGTCCGCTACGGCGCCGATACGGTCATGGACCTGAGTACGGGGCCGGACGTGGAGCGCGTGCGTGCCGCGATCCTGGCACACAGCCGCGTCCCGCTTGGCACCGTGCCGATCTACCAGGCCGCGTGTGCGGTCGAGGATACCAACGACCTGAGCGTGGAGTTGCTGCTGGCGACGATCGAAGCGCAGGCGCGGCAGGGCGTGGATTACATGACCGTGCATGCCGGGCTTCTCGCACGACATGTGCCCCTGGCCCGCGAGCGCTTGTTGGGCATTGTCAGCCGGGGCGGCGCCATCCTGGCGCGCTGGATGGTGACGCATGGACGAGAGAACCCGCTTTACGAGTGTTTTGATGACATCCTGGCGATCTGCCGGGAGCACGATGTGACCCTGTCGCTGGGGGACAGCCTGCGTCCTGGCTGCCTGGCAGATGCTTCGGATGCGGCGCAATTTGCCGAGTTGGACGTGCTGGGCGAGCTGGTGCGTCGGAGCCGGGCTGCCGGCGTCCAGGCGATGGTGGAAGGCCCCGGGCACATCCCGCTGGACCAAGTGGCCATGAACATGGAACGGGAGCGGGAGGTCTGCGACGACGCGCCGTTCTACATCCTCGGACCCGTCGTGATCGACTGCGCTCCGGGGTACGATCATATTACCTCTGGCATCGGTGCGGCAGTGGGCGCGATGCACGGCGCGGCCATGCTGTGCTATGTGACGCCGAAGGAACACCTTGGCCTGCCGAACGCCCGCGACGTCCGTGACGGCGTGATCGCCTACCGCATCGCGGCTCACGCGGCGGACATCGCGAAGGGTATCCCGGGGAGCCGCGAGCGCGACGATGCCATCTCGCGGGCGCGGGCCGCCTTCGATTGGGAACGCCAGTTCGATTTGGCGCTGGACCCGGAGCGCGCTCGTGAGCTGCGGGCGGAGGCACTCGCCGAGCACGACGCCAGTACGGGTAGCGCCTCTTCCTGCGCCACTGCCACGAACGGACCGGAGCGCTGTTGCACCATGTGCGGACCGCGCTTCTGCAGCATCCGCGTCTTCGCTGATGTGAAGGGCCAGGTGCCGGCGAAGGAATCCTGACCAGGGGGTCCTAGGGTTCAGGGGTCAGGGTTCAGGGTTCAGGGTTCAGGGCCGCGGGCGGACATACCGGAATGAGACTTGTTGACGCGGGTCCTATTCCGATCCGGCCGGGACGCGCCGGATCG
>CAIZKT010001021.1:0-10855 GCA_903933565.1 uncultured Victivallales bacterium
GGCGCGCCGTTCGCCCCCTCCCAGATCTGCCAGACCTAAGCCGCCGCTCAAGACCCCGCCTTGACCAACCTTTCCGGCACGCTACCTTCCCGCTCAGCCCTGAGCTCCGCCAGCGTTGCCCGGGGTACCTGAGTAGTTACTTCCCGAGAATGTTGTACAATCGGAGGGTAAGTCATCGCGCCAATGACGGTTGCGATGGCCAACAAAGGAGAGAACTAACGATGATCAAACGCAATAGAGAGACATACGACTGTCCAAGGGTAAACCAGAGAGTGCGGCTTGACTCTGTGCTTCGCCGCAAACCAGGGCGACAAGACACGGAGGCAAGAGCACAGGCCGATCTCGAGAACTGTGATTTCGCCCACGTTTGCGGAGTACGTCTGTCCGACGGCACGCTCAACTGGCCTGGGTGTGAGTATGTGGCACGATCACGGCAACGCACGACGTGAAGAATGCACGGGAGTTTCCACTAGCATCGGCGGGAGTCTGACCCGCCATCAATCAGACGAAGACAGTATCTTTGGTGTGCTGCGTGCGGATGCCTTGGGCCCTGTAGGTCCAACACGGGGAGACGCCGACCCCAGTTCCCACGTCGTATGCGAATGCGGCCGTGGGACCGTGGATTCTGTATCCCCTGAGGGGGCGTTTGAGGGTTAGAACTGGGTGGATTCGAGGAGACGGCAACATGGACCAACGGTGCGTTGAGTGCAATGGGACAGGGGGATGTAACGCCTGCAAGGGGTCGGGTAAGCGAGGCTATACGGGACGGGGGAGCCCCGCGGACCAAAGCGCTTGCCCAACCTGCTATGCAACTGGTGTTTGCCAGGTATGTGGCGGTACGGGCGGCGCAAGTGGCGGCGGACGGGCCGAGCCGCTATTGGGGTCCTCCAAGGAAGTGAGGAGAGCGTAGGGCAGAGATGCCTATCTTGGCGACGTGGGTCGACTACAGGAGAACCTACCATGGCAGACAAAGTGAAGGGCGTCGTGGACATCGTGTTCCTGATGGACGCGACCGGGAGCATGCAGAACTGCATTGACCGGCTGAAGGAGAACCTGAATGTCTTCATTGGCACACTGACCACCAAAGACGCGAACAACTCATGCCCGGTCAAGGATTGGCGCGCCAAGGTGGTCGGGTACCGAGACTTCGAAGTGGATGGCAGCGACTGGTATGAGGACAATCCGTTCACGCATGACGCCGAGGAACTGAAGCGGCAACTGGCCAAGCTGGTTGCGACGGGTGGCGGCGATGACCCCGAGTCACTGCTCGATGCCATCTACAAGCTGGCGAACATGGGGCAGATCGGGAAGCAAGATACGGAAGACCCGGCCAAATGGCGCTACCGCAGCAGCGCGGCCCGGGTTGTCATTGTCTTCACCGATGCGCCGTTCACGGAGAAGATTGCCATACCCGAGGCTGCCGGAGGGGGCATCACGGACATCATCAACCAAGTGAACTCGAACCGGCTGATCCTGTCTATCTTCGCTCCCCCGCGCCCGTGTTACGACGAGTTGGCGAAGGCCGACAAGTCAGAGTATGAACAGACCGTTGACGACGCTGGCAACGAGGTGAGCCTTGACGTCTATACCGCCGACCAGAAGAAGTTCCAGACGACGCTGAAGCAGTTGGCTGCCAGTGTCAGCAAGTCGGCGGCGGCAGAAGTCCTGTGAACCGGTAACGGTGATGGTCGTCGCGGGGCGTCGAAGGTGCTGTGACCCATAGGCCAAAGGTGAGGGAACGTCATGAGTACCAGAGGAATCGCCGATGTGGTCTTCTGCCTGGACGCTTCCGCCTCCATGCAGCCGTGCATCGAGGCTGTGAAGCGGCATATCTCGGACTTCATCACCGGCCTCACGTCCAATGGCCAGCAGAAATGGGATCTCCGCCTGGACTTCGTCGCGCACCAAACGGCCGAGTCTGGCAGCGGTGGAACGGTGTTCCAAGATCGGTCCGTTTTCCACGACGAATGCCACGCTGCGCTCTACGGCGGCTTCATGCAGGGCGGCGGACGTTTCTTCACGGCAGACCAGGGCCAGTTCCAGTCGGGGCTCAGTAAGGTTGTGTGTCAGGGAGACGAGGTCATGCTTGTGGCTTTGGATTTCTGCCTCGACTTTCCATGGCGGCCCGCCAAGGAATGCCACCGGGTCGTGATCATGCTGACGGATGAGCCCGCTGAAACGGGATCGATTGTACCAGAGCAGAAGGCCAAGGTTGCGGATCTGATCAAGAAGGTTCAGGACCAACGGGTCATGCTGTTCCTAGTGGCGCCTGACTCCCCGATCTACCAGGAACTTGCCAGCGCCGACAAATCCGAGTACGAGGTTGTCGATGACGCACAAACTGGCCGTGGGCTGGCTGGAGTCGAGTTCCGTAAGGTTCTGGAGTACATCGGCAAGTCTGTCTCCGTCTCGGCTAACCAAGGTGCTCCTGAAGCCAAGGTGCAGCGCGGCCTGTTCGGGCAGAAGAGCTGGGTGGCATGTGGTGGCAGTTTCACCGGCCGCTGACCAAGGCCGCCAACACGGGATGACGATATGGCGACGAACCTGAGGCCAAACCAGCAAGTAGAACTCTATCGAGTCGTCAGGCTCCTGAACAAAGGGGCCTTCGCCAATGCCTACGAGGCTGTTGCGACGGCAGACTCGTGCAGGGTGTTCTTCAAGCAGTACAAGTCCCCATCTGTATCCGTCGACTGGTACCCCAAATACGTGGAGTATCAGAAGGAGCTCAAGCGGCGTATCGAATCGAGTTCGGCAAAGAACTATGCCTATCGCTTCATCGAGTTCTTCGAGTCGGAGGCCAGTGGCCAGAAGTGCTTCTACCAGGCGTTCGAGTTTGTGGAGAAGGGGAATGACCTGGCGGAGTACCTGGGAAAGGCCAGCAGCGCGCCTGGGTCCGTTGGTTGGGATCAACGTCTCACCTTTGCTCGTCTGCTCATGGCCGGGATGAAGGCGTTGCACGCCGCCAAGGTCGTGCACTGCGACCTGAAACCCAAGAACCTATACCTGATTCAGGACAGCAGGATTGAGGTCGGGTACCGGCTCAAGGTTGTGGACCTGGATTTCTCTATTCTGGCCGACAAACGAGCGCCCTGGCACGGAACGCAGGGATACACGGGAACGCCTGGTTACTTCTCTCCTGAACACTTCACCGGCAAGGTCCCCGGCACGGCGTCTGATGTATTCACCTGCGGGATCATCCTCTACGAACTGCTGGCCCAAGGCCACCCCTATTCCTGCGATGACGATGGGGAGTACCAGAAGGCGGCACTAGGCCATACCGCCGTCAGACCTCGGTTGCGGGGGTCCATCAACCCCGTTACGGACGACTCTATTGCGGCGGCGCTTTATGCCTGCCTGAACCCTGACCCCTCCAAGCGCCCCACGGCAGAGCAAGTTCACATCGCATTGCTGGGCCTCCCGGTTAGCGTGCCACCGGCAGCCAAGCCCGCCCCGGCGCCAGTTCCAAAGCCGTCCACACCGCCACCACCTCCTCCGCGTCCGCCCGCATCGAGGGCGACACAGTTGGGTCTCCTGGCCGGCGGGGGCAGACTGGAGTTTAACATTACTACGCCCGTTGGGAGAGCTCTCTGCAAGAGTCTGGGCGAGGACGCTAAGTATATGTCTGATCCCCAGTTCACGCTCAGGAGGCTGGAATCTGGGCAATGGGTTGTTGTACCTGTGGCGGCATCCAATGACACGCTTCTCAACGGCAAGGCGGTGACAGGAGAGACCCCACTCAAGGCAGGCGATGTACTGGCTGTCGGCCGCGAGGCCAAGGGGATTGTGAAACTGCCCATGACGGTCACGATCGGGGAGGGGTGAGGAGTATGGCCTGGACGTGCAGCAAGTGCGGTCAGGAGAACCGCGTGGACACGCCGAGGGCATGCGAAGCCTGCGGTGCAGTCACCTTGGGAACCATTGTTCTTACCGGGGACTCCGGGACAGACCTTGCGCTGCGGCTGGATGCCGATGTTGGGAGAGGAACGATTCGGTCGCTGGCCGGAGACGATGGGCGCTTCGCCTCGGACCCGCAGTTCCGCCTGAGGAAGGATGACTCGCTCAAGTCCTGGACCGTGGTCACAAACAAGGCAGCCACGAACCCGACGATGGTCAATGGCGCACTGTGCCCCGAAGACACGCCAGTCCCAATCAAGGCCGGCGACATCATCGCCATCGGCTCCAGGAAGACGCCAGGCGTGGAGAAGACGAGGCTCGTAGTGGCTATCCTGTACGAAAGCTAGCATTAGGCTCTCACGTGGATCATGAACTTGTTCAAACGTGGTTCTGACGGAGACGTAGGAATGCGAGAAGAGCAGAATCCGGGAGCGCCACCAGTGCCTTCCGCACTGGAGTTGCGCATGGACGGCGACCAGGCGGTCCGAACTTTCGTCAACAGCTTCCTGATCCCCATAGTGGAGGATGGAAGACTTGATGCCGTTGAGGAGACCCCGCTCATGGTGGCATACGAGGTGCTAGTCCTCACCCCGTACGGGATAGAGGAGGATGTCATCGCGTATCTCAAGCGTCGCATCCAGCGCGCTAGTGAAGATGTCACCGTTAAGGTCACAGTGGAGGTCCAGCAAAAGGCGTTGGCTATACTGCTCAGAGATCCGGCGCGTTTGAGCATCTCAGACGCAGATATGGTAGTGAAGTGGATGCAGAGCGGCTGGCAGGTGTTCCCAGAGGGGAAAGAAGAGGTCACGCTGGTCGAGATGGCTGGGACCGCGAACTGGGGCGGGCAGAAGGAGGCGATTGTGAGCGCCGTGCTGGCGATTTTGGGGAAACGTTCGGAGGGCTTGATGGACGGTCCTTTCGCGGGTGCCACAGTCAGCCTGGATGCTGCAAGGGGGTTTCCGGACTTGGTACGGAAGCTCCTGCTGGAATGTGAGCCGGCGCTGTCGCCATCGCCTGCGGCGACAGCGCCTGGAGCGGCAGCCAAACCCCAGGAACAACAGACCGTGGATGTCGGTGTGGGGCCGTCGCCGCCACCGCAGACCTCCAGGTGCGTCGAGTACGCCTGTACGGCTGATGACCTCGCGCCATGCGCTGATCCTTCCGCGGTTACGCGGCACATTCGGGCGCGAGCGGAGGAGCTTGCCGACTGGCTGGATGCGCGGGTTGGCGGCAAGGCTCCCTGGTGGTTTGCCCTTGACGCGAAATGCGAACGGCCGGAAGTCTTGATCGTGCGGAAGGCAGACGATGTGCCAAGGAACCTGTGGTTCGTCGGCGACCTACACGGGGACATCCTGGCGCTGGAGGCCGTGCTCGGCTACGTGGACCAAGTCACCATGAGGGAGAAGCTCCCGTTCCCGTGCGTGGTCTTTCTGGGCGACCTGTTCGACCGCATGCAGTATGGTTATGAGGTCGCCCTGCGGGTGCTGGCCCTTGTAAAGGACCGCCCTGGCCAGATCCTGTGGCTGGCTGGCAACCACGATGAAGCGCTCAAGCTGAGCGAGACATCGGGAAGCTTCGTGTCCTTGGTGAGCCCCGCTGAGTTTGCGGACTGGTTGAACGGGGAGGCAACGAAGAATCCTATCGCAGGCAGGATCGGTAAGGGCCTGGCCAGGCTCGGGGCGGCCCTGCCAAGGGCCGTTTTCCTGCCGGACGGCCTGATCGCCGCGCACGGCGGCGTACCCCATACGGACCTGCTGGCGAGGATAGAGACCGTAGGTAGCCTGAACGCGAAGGAGTGTCTCCAGGATTTCGTGTGGACGCGGCTGCATCCTCGCGCGCGGCAGCGCGTCCCGAATCGGAACTCCAAGACGTGCGATCTTGGGATACTTGACTTTGAGGCGTTCTGCGCCCGTGCCGCATCGGTGATCGGGCAACCGGTTGCCCGCATGGTTCGAGGGCATGACCACGTGGAGAGGCGATTCGACTACTATGCCAATTACAAAGCGAATCCGGTTCTGACCATGAATACCTTGTGTTGTCGGCAGGACGGGGAATGGGGCGAGCAGTACGCAAGGACGCCCTGTGTTGCGCGTCATCGTCCAGGCAATCTCCCGGAGGTCCACCGGTTGACGATCCCGGTTGACCTGGTGAAGGCGTATTACCCCTGTTGACAAGGGCGCTAGAGGGGGAGAGTCGGTCCGATGTTCATTGCATGTCCTGCAGGTGTCCCATGATGGGCGGGGCATGGTAGGCGTATGGCCGCCAACATCACACCGAGATGGCTGTGTCCCGCCTGCGGGGCCTTGCACGATGTGCCGTTCTCCCTGTGCCCCGATTGCGGCAGTAACAGGGCCGCGGTTCCCACCTACCACTGCAAGACGCATGGCGATCTGGAGAGCGCGACATGCCCGCATTGCGATCTGCTGGACAGACGAACCGGTGAACTCGCAGAGGCACAGAAGGCGTTAGCCTGCGGCCACTGGCACAAGGCTTTGGCGCTGTGCGATGAACTGGATGCGGACAGCAGGAACTTCCCCGGTGTCTCGGAAGTGCGGCGGCAGGCGCAAGCAGAAGGTGAACGCCAGGAACGGGAGGAGCGGGAGCGTCTGGCACTCGAGGCGCAGGAGCGCAGGGAGACCGAGAAACGCCTCGCGGCCGAGAAGGCTCTGACGGAGGAACGCCGCTGCCTTACTGAGCAATGGAAACGCCGGCTCGGGCGGAGTTGCCGCATCGCAGCCCCGGTAGCCGTCATCATCGCATGCCTGGCAGTCTGGGGCGGGATCGAGAGGCGCTTCGCCAGGCGCAAGGCGGTGTTTCACGCTGCGGTTGAGAGCAGGAAGGACGAAGCAGCACTGCGCGTGGCGCCTCTCATCGCGAAGCGTTACCCGCCGGCAGCGCAGTACCTTGCGGCGCATGGGCAGGCTCAGGAAGCCTCCAAAGCCCAGGAGGCAGCCAGGTATGCGGGCGCGTACTATGACGCGAAAGAGCCATGGAACGGCGCGGTGAGGCTTGCGGAGGCCGCGCAGACTGCGTTCGACAACGGGCAGTCTGAGGAAGCGACGCCGCTATGGGAGTCCGCGCGCGCGGAGTTCGCGAAGGCAGGCGAGGCGGCCAAGGTAGTCCGCGTTGGGCGGCTGATAGCCGAGGCCGAAAAGGCCAAGCGCAAAGGAGATATGGCTGGAACCAAGGTCTGGGCGGAGAGGGCGCTGAACCTCGACCCGGCTTCCGCGGCGGCGAAGGCGCTGCTTGGGGGGATCCCGAGGGAGTGAACCACGGTGCCCACGAAGTCTGCCGATGCGAATCCGACTGACAGCTTCCGGTCCTTTCCCTGGCACGCCGCTGAACCCGGCGCAGATCATCTTGCGTGGGATCCGCGCCGATGCTATCCTGACGGCACACGCGAGGTGGCGGTGTCCAGCAATCAAGGAGAGAC
The DNA here is from genome assembly GCA_903933565.1 of uncultured Victivallales bacterium. Taxonomy (GTDB): domain Bacteria; phylum Verrucomicrobiota; class Lentisphaeria; order Oligosphaerales; family JAFGRS01; genus CAILUI01. The sequence continues at coordinate 7,328 of CAIZKT010001021.1, forward strand.
ATCCTCGCACTTCGAACGCGGCCTTTTCGGACAGCAGAACATGTTGGAAGGGTCCGGGACATTCACGAGAGCCTGATTCAGTGCTGTACCACGAAGCAACACGCCGACCTGTCTGGGACTCCCATCAGCACGTCGAAAACCATAGGGTCGGAGAGCTGTCGAGTGCGCGTGTACGGCCGATAACCTCGCACTATGCGCCGACCCGTCCGCGGCTAGTGCTGAAGGGGGAGAGCCCGTCCGTGGTGCATCGCGTGTCCTGCCGGTGTCCCCTGATGGGAGGGGCGTGATAGACGTATGGTCGCCAGCATCACACAGAAATGGGTGTGTCCCGCCTGCGGGGCCGTGCGCGACCAGCCTTGCGCCAGTTGTCCAGACTGCGGCAGCAGTAAGTCCGCGGTTCCCACCTACCACTGCGAGACGCATGGCGATCTGGAGGGTTCAACCTGCCCACACTGTGACTTGCTGAACAAACGAACCGAGAGACTTACGGAAGCCCAACAAGCACTTGCCCGCGGCCACTGGCACAAGGCTTTGGCGCTGTGCGATGAACTGGATGCGGACAGCAGGAACTTCCCCGGTGTCTCGGAAGTGCGGCGGCAGGCGCAGGTAGAGGGGGAACGCCAGGAACGGGAGGAGCGGGAGCGTCTGGCCCGCGAGAAACGAGAGCGCAGGGATGCGGCAAGACGCCGTGCGGTTGAGATGGCCGCTGCTGCGGATCAGGCTCGCAGGGCTGAGGCCTCTAGGCGGCAGTCCCGGCGGAAGCGCCGCGTCGCTGCGGTGGCGGCAGCGGTGCTGGTAGGTCTGGCGGTCTGGGCCGGATCTGAGGTCAGGTTCCTCAGTCGTAAGGCTGCGTTCAGTGCAACTGCTGGAAGCGGGAAGGTGGAAGCCGCGCTGCAGATCGCCCCCTTGATTGTAAAGCGTCACCGGCCCGCGGCTGAGTTCCTCGCAACATTCGCAAGAGCCGATGCCGCCAGGGCCGGGATGGAGAAGCAGCGTGAGGCTGCGCAAGCTGCCAGTGCCGGAACCGAGGCTGTGGAGCTCTTCGCGGCGGCAGCTGGGCTGGGAGAGTCTGCGGCTGTCGCATTCCGGCAAGGCGATCTAGCCGAGGCGGCGAAGCAATGGGACTCAGCCTCCGCGACATACGCAAAGTCGGCGGCACTTGCCACCGAGCGAATCGAGGCTAGGCGTCTCGTCTCAGTAGCCGTAGCCGCGAGGACCGGGGGCGACTGGGGCGGCATGCGAGCGGCTGCTGAAGGGGCGCTCGCGATCAACGCGGGGTGCGAGCCTGCAAAGACACTCTTGCTGGAATCGCAGGTCGAGATGGCGGTCGCCGTAATGCTGGCCGCAAAGAGGCAGGGCGACTGGTCTGCGGCAAGGCGATCTGCAGGGCTGGTACTCTCCCTGCGGCCGAGCGAGGAGCGTGCGAAGGCGCTGCTGGCGGAGTTGGAGCGGGAGTTGGCAGCGGCCGTCGCGGCGGTTGTCGACGCACTCGCGTCGGGCAGGTCATTCACGGTTCCGGACCTCGGAATGGATCTGGTGGGGATCGCCCCCGGCAGCTTCAGGATGGGCTCATACAGCGGGCCAGAACAAGAGACGCCAAAACACAGAGTGCGGATCTCTCGCAAGTTCTGGATGGGGAAGTATGAGGTTACACAGGCGGAGTACGAGGGTTTCACGGGCACCAATCCCAGCCAGGTCAAGGACGCGCGGAACCCTGTCGACAGCGTCACCTGGAACGACGCGGTGGCGTTCTGTGAAAAGCTGACCGAGCGGGAGCGCGCAGGGGGGCGGCTGCCAGCTGGCTACGAGTACCGTTTGCCCACTGAAGCGGAGTGGGAGTACGTGGCGCGGGGAGGGTATGAATCTCGGGTATACCACACTTACAGTGGCTCGCATACCCCAGACGAAGTGGCGTGGTACCATGCGAACTCGGGCAACGAGCGACTGAGCGACTCAGAGTGGGACGCCAATAGCGTCTCCATCAACAAATGTCGGGCGCACCCAGTGGGTCTGAAGAAACCAAACGAACTGGGACTGCACGATATGAGCGGGAACGCATTCGAGTGGTGTCTGGACTGGTTCGAGGCGAGATACTACGCGAAGAGTCCCACGACGGACCCGGTGAACCTGCAACCGACCGTCGAACGTGTGTTCCGCGGGGGTAGCTGGTGTGACCTTGCATTTGGGGTGCGCTCGGCCAACCGGAGGGGGTGCAACCCAGGTAGCGCGTACCGCAACCTGGGGTTCCGTGCCTGCTTGGCGCCGCAGTTGCATGGCAAGTAACAGTACGCATGGCGAGCCAATGAGAATCCTGCTGACAGCTCTTGGTCCTTACTTTGACATGCCGGTGACCCCGGCAGAGTTCATCCTGCGTGGAATTCGCACCAATGATTTCCTGGAGGATGAAGCTCTGCGGGCGGGAGTGGCTCGTGCGTGTCTGCATCTCGTGCCGCGTTGTCGTCTGGTCGAAACTGGTCCTGATGAGTTGGGTGCGGAGATTCCGTCGAACGCGGATGTTGAGTGCCTGCAGGGGGCGTACCTATGAAATGCCCCAGGTGCGGAAACGACAGCTATTACGGCGGAACCTGCCAGAGGTGCGAGGCCGAGATCAAGCACCAGCGGCAGGTGGAGGACGGTCAGAGGGAAGCCAACAGGCTACAACAGAGGCAACTGGACGTACTCCGTGAACAGGCAGAGGCGGCTGATGATGCCAGGTACCAGCAAGAGATGGAGGCCGACCTTATAAGGAACGAGCAGGAGGAGGCGCAAAGCCGTTTGCTCCAGAGCCAGTGCCACCACGAGTTCGTGGCTACTGCCTTCCAGAAGCCTGACCGCCTTGAGCCACCACCGCAGGAAGCGACCCCCCTCGACCTCGGCAGGGCAAAGTCTTTCGCGGAGGAGCACTTTTGGTCAGGTAAGTGCAGAATCTGCGGACTGGCCATGAGTAGGCATCAGCGCGATACATGCAGTCACCACTGGACCGCAGACTACTACCTCGCGAAGCCCGGTGGGCAATGTTGCTTCTGCGGGGAGATCAGGGCAGGGGCTCAGGCGCTGATCGACCGGGAGCTGGATCCCCTGATGAAAGAGTACCGGAGGAAGGTCGAACAGCAGGAGAAGGAGAGGAAGCAGAAGGAGGCCATGCAGGGCATCGGTTGCCTTGTCGTGGTCATCATTGCTGTGATTGCCGCCTTCGCGTGGTTCCAGGACAACAGGGAGAAAGCCAGGATCGCTGCCGAACAGCAACAGAAGGTTGAGGCAGAGCAGGAGAGGGCCGACGAGGCGCAATCCAGGGCCGAGGAGGACATGAAGGCTGCTGCAGAACAACGTCAACGGGAAAGGGATGAACTGAGAGCGCAGGCGCAGAGCTTTCGGACTTGGACCGATGTAAACGGCCGACAGGTCACAGCAGTCTACGCCGGCTCGTCGGGTACAACTGTATGGCTGAGGGCAAGGGATGGAACCCAAGGAACATTCGCCAAGTCCTCTCTGTCCAGCCAGGACCAGGCGCTGCTGAGAAGACTGGAC
>CAIZKT010001022.1:0-15308 GCA_903933565.1 uncultured Victivallales bacterium
CCGATACGTGCCGCGTGGAATCTTGACGAGCCTTTTCGCGAAACCGGCGGGGGGCAGGGCGGCGGTTCTGGCGCTATGGTGGACGGCCTTCGTCTAGGGTAGTGCGTGCGCGTGACCGCAAGGGCGCGGGAGTGGACGGACATGACACCACGGGAAATCGTCTCGGCAACGATCAAGTTCCGCGGGCCGGAACGGCTGGCGCGGTCGTTCCCCGGCGAGTACGGCAACGACTTCGCCGGGTGCAGCATGAACCCCAACCCGGACGGCCGGCCGGGCAAGGGGGTGGACGAGTGGGGGGCGGTGTGGGAGAACATCGGGGTGTGTCACCTCGGCGAGGTGAAGGAGTTTCCGCTGCGCGAGTGGGCGGACCTCGATCGGATCAGGATCCCGGATGTCAGCGAACCGCGGCGTTGGGCCCACCTGGAGGGCATCCGCGAGCGTTCGGGGGACCGGTACCTGCTCTGCAACGGCATCTCCCTGTACGAGCGCGTCCATTTCCTGCGCGGCCTGGAGAACACCTGGGCGGACATCTATACCGACCCGACCAACCTGCGCCGTCTCATCGGTATCCTGGTCGACATGAATCTGCATGCGGTCGAACGCTACGGGCGGCTGGGGTGCGATGGCTTCATCTTCTGTGATGACTGGGGGTTGCAGGACCGGCTGATGATCTCGCCAGCGACCTGGCGCGAGTTCTGGAAGCCGGCCTACGCCATGGTCTACCGGGCCGCCCGCGCCGCCGGCCTGCACACGCTGCTGCACACCTGCGGCTACACTCTTGACATCCTACCGGACCTCATCGAGATCGGGCTGGATGTCATCCAGCTCGACCAGCAGGAGAACATGGGGCTGGAGCGCCTGGCTGCCTACGCGGGTCAGATCACCTTCTGGTGTCCGGTCGACATCCAGACGGTCATGTGTCACGGCAGCGAAGCCGATATCCGAGCCTACTGCCAGGCGCTGGTGCGCCAGCTCGGCACGGCCAGGGGCGGCTTCCTGCCCAAGTGGTATGGTGACCCGGTCGGTGCGGGTCACACCCAGGCCGCCGTCGACGCCATGTGCAGCGAATTCCTGCGCCTCGGACCGTAACTGCCGCCGAGGCTCGGAGAGGCGAGGACGCGATGGACAGGTACGCTCTGTTGGGTTGGCCGGTAAAGCACTCGGTGTCGCCCCAGATGCAGGGCGCCGGCTTCCGGGCTTTGGGTCTCCAGGCGACCTACGAGCTGGTCGAGGTGCCGCCGGAGGGATTATCCGAATGCGTCGGGAGGCTGGTGCGTGAAGGCTATGCCGGCTGGAATGCCACGGTGCCCCACAAGGAGCAACTGGCGACCCTGATGCACGACCTGGATCCCGCCGCCGGGGCAGCTGGCTGCGTCAATACCGTGGTCAACGCGGGCGGCCGGCTCAAGGGCTATTCGACCGATGGGGTTGGCCTGGAGCGCGCCATCGCTGAGAGCTTCGGGCTGGCCGTCCTCGGGGCGCGGTTTCTGTTCTTGGGAACGGGCGGCGCGGCGCGCGCCACGGCGGTGTACTTCGCTGGCGCCGGGGCGGCAGAGATCGTCTTGGTGAACCGGACGGTGAGCAAGGCAGAAGTCCTGGCCGCGAGCATCACCGCGGCGGCGCCCGGCTGCCCGGTGCGCTGCCTGCCGTTGGCGGAGGCCGCGGCGGTGGGTCGGGTCCTCGGCAGGATGGACTGCCTCATTCAGTCGACCTCGCTCGGTCTGCACGCGGGGGAGGCGCCGCCCCTCGACCCGACGTGGTTGCCGCCGCCGCTGGCCGTCATGGACATGATCTACGGCAACACGCCCTTCCTGCTGGGCGCCAGGGCGCGTGGTTGCCGGACGGCCGACGGCCGCGGCATGCTGTTGCATCAAGGCGCCCGCAGCTTCGAATTGTGGACTGGTCGGCAAGCTCCGGTGGAGGCCATGCGCGCCGGTCTCGAACAGGCTTTGGCCGCCCGCCGCTGAGGCGGGTTGCAGGGGAACCAGGCGATGCCGCAACGCGAGATCGTGGGCCAGATACTGCCGCTGTTCAGTGCTTTCGTGTTCGTCTTGGGCACGGTGGTGGGCAGTTTTCTCAACGTCGTCGTCTGGCGGCTGCCGCGCGGTGAATCGCTCAGCCATCCGGGCAGTCATTGCCCGAAGTGCGGCCACGCCATCCGGCCGTGGGAAAACATCCCCATCGTAAGCTGGCTCGCGCTGCGGGCTCGTTGCAGTCAATGCCGACTGCCCATCTCGATGCGCTATCCGCTGGTGGAGCTGGCCAACGGCTTACTGTTCCTAGTCTTGTGGTGGCGCCTGTGGCAGTCGTCCATGCCGCTGTCGTCGCTGTGGGGCTACCTCTTTCTCGGCTCGGCGCTGCTGGCGGCTTCCCTGATCGACATAGAGCACTTCCTCATCCCCGACGCGATCACCTTCACGGGCATGGGCGTCGCGGCGCTGCTGGCTGGGTTTTTTCCGGAGACGCATGTGGGCAACGGCCTGACCGGCCTGCCCGGCGGCGAGCAACTGATCACCACGACGGTGTGCTACGGGCTGGCGACCGTGAGCGGGGTCGGGGCGACAAGCCCGCGCCTCACGGCCCTCTTCGATGTGGCACTTGGCATGCTGGTCGGGTACGCCATGCTCCGCCTGCTGCTCGAGGCGGGCCAGCGTCTGTGGGGACGGGCTCGAGAGCGTCGCCGCGAACCGGTCAGCGCCCGGATCAGCGCCACCGGCGTCAGCATCGGCGAGGACGACCTCGATGCCGCCTGGGAGGACCTGCTCGTGCGGCCCGGCGATGTGTTCCTCTGCCGAGCCACGACCCTCTCGGCGCCGGGCTGGGAGCCTCCGGCCGACGCGGCGCCCGTGGAGATCCGGGTGACCCGTTCGAGGCTGTTCATTGGCAACCTCGAGCGCCCGCTGGCGGCGGTGGAGACGATGAGCCTGGAACTGGTCTCATGGGAGTATCCGCGGGACGTCATGGGGCACGGCGACCTGAAACTACTGGCGTTGATTGGCGCCTTCATGGGGCCGGATGCCACGGTCTTCGTGCTGATGTGGGGCGCCTTTCTGGGCTGCGCCTGGGGAATCGGCCGAGGCGCGCTCAACCCGCCCCAGCGCCGGGAGCCGCTGCCATTTGGGCCTTTCCTGGCCGTTGGCGCGCTTCTGTGGACCCTGTTCGGCGAGACCTTAGTGCGCTGGTATGGTGACCTCCTGGCGGGTCGCGCCGCGTAGTGTTTGCAGAGCGTACGGGATTTCGCTTGCAATGTCGGGCGTGCGCGGCAATATTGGCTTCGTAGTCAGGTCTGCTGCGTCCTGCACAGGACCCGCTACGGGATGGGTGTTGAGCCCTGAGGCCGGACGGGATCGCGTGGTGTGAGTCGCCTTCGGTGGTGAGATGGCTGCGAATCGGCCACGCAGCGGAGTGGGATGGCGAGGTCGGCGCAGGCCGCCTACAGCGCAGGAGTGATCCATGGGAAACTCGGAACGATCTTCGGTATCCTGGCGGCCATCCTGGCGCTCGCCGCAGCTTACCTGAGTTTCATGATTTCTGGTAAGCGTGCCATCTACGAGGATCGTGCCTCTAAGCTCGCCACCACGGTGACCCAGATGGTCGACAAACTGGACCAGAACAGTAATTCCACTGCCAAGGCCGCGGTGTCGTTCACGGTGGCCGAGGGGCAGAAGAACGGCAGTCCGGAAGACACGCTGGGCTGGAAGAAGTATGTCGCTGACCCTGGCGCCTTCGACGCTAGCCTCGGTCAGGCCGTGGGGCTGGCACAGAAGCTCAATGGGCAGCGCGACAACCTCGCAAAGTCGCTCGCCGACACCTCGACACAGTTGGGGATGGACCTCGATGTGAAGGAGTTGCGCGACCTTTCCAGTGAAGCCGGGGCTGGGGCGGCCATCGCCGCCGTGACCGGCCACGTCGAGGCCGTGATGAGCCGCGACAAGGCCATGGTCGACGCCCTCGTCAAAGCCGCGGGCACCATCAACCACCCGCTGGACGCCGCCGCGCTCAACAAGCGCGAGGAATCCACGGATGCCGATGGCAAGACGGTCAAGGGGCAGTTTCCCTGCGCCGCGCCGCTGGAGACCTTCAGCGGCAATGTGAAGGGCCTCGCCACGCGCGCCAACGATTACGCGGAGGCGATTGTGGCGGGCATTCGCGGCGTCAACAAACACACCTGGCAGGCCGACCCTGAGAAGCTCAAAGACGAGCGCGAATACAGCGGCGTGCTGACCTCACTGCAGAATGATTTTACGGACATCAACGAGCAACTGGCCCTGTACGAACAGGCCAAGAAGGAAGTCGCCGAGCAGAAGACGCGCATCTCGCAGTTGGTCGAGGAAGTCGAAGAGGCCTCGGCCGAGCTGAAGGACGTCAAGAAGGACCTCACCAAGGCCAAGAATCAGATTGTTCGGTTGCAGAAAGCGACCGGGATGAATGAGGACGGTCCCAGCGGGCCGGATCCGAACCTGTCGGGGGAAGTGGTCGAGGTGAACGATCAGTGGAATTTTGTGGTGTTGAACCTGGGTCGTACCAACCGGCTTCCGGAGAACCTGAAGATGCTGGTGGCGCGCGGCGACAAGCTGGTGGCGCGTCTGCAGGTCTCACGGGTCATGGGTAAGGTCTCGGTGGCTGAGATCCTCCCCGATGCCAATGTCGAAGCGGTCAAGGTCGGTGACCGGGTGATCATGCCGAAAGAGCAGGAGCAATGAGTCCCGACGCGGGGCGGAAGGTCGGCGCATGAGCAAGCTGTTTCCTATCGCGATGATCCTGACGGTTGGGGCCCTGGCCGCGGTTTTGGTGTTCCAGATCATGGACCTGCGGGCGTTTGGGGTTCTGTGAGACGGGGAGGACGGCCTTTGCGACGGCTACGCGCCATTCGGGTTCCGGTGCTGTTGAGCCTTGCGGCGCTGGTTCTCTGCACGCTGTTGGGAGGTTGCATGTCGGCCGGGCTTGAGGAGCAGTCCGACCGGGAATTGCTGCCTTGGAGCGAGCCCGCCGCCTGGGAGCGTACCACCCTGGGGGTGCCGTTCTGAGGTGTTCCTTCAGGGTGACCCCATCTGCCGCCGTCGGCCCGTCAAGGCCCGACGGCGGTTGCATTTGGGGGGAGGCATACCAGGCGTAATAGGCTGAGGCTTGGGCTGTAGCAGAGGGCCTATCCCAGCATGACCTGGAAGGCCTTGGGGCGGTCGCCGGTGACGAAGTAGTAGATCGCCCCGACCAGGCTGGGCAGGAGGGCGCCCAGCACCTCGCCGGCGATCAGGCCGATCATCAATGGCTTGATGCGGTTGTAGGTGCGATTGCCGCCGTACTTGAGGACCATCCACTTGACCAGCGACCCGAGCAGGAAGGCTCCGGCAAACGCCTGGATGTGGGTGGTACACCAGGTCACAAAGAGCAGGGGATGCAGAGGCCAGTTGCGGAAGCGCAGTCGCGCGGCGCTGAACAGCAGCACCAGCGCCAGGCCGGCCACAAAGCCCCACATGCAGGCCGCATTGGGCGCCAGGTGCTGAAAACGCTCCCAGCCAGAGTAGGATAGGCTGGTCGTGAGCATGTCCTGGGCGGCGAGTTTACGCTTCACCGCGATGGCGTTCTGAAACTGCATCGTGGGCACGCACTGGTCGGCCCAGGATTCCCAGATGGCATTGCCCTGGTCGTACTGGATGTAGAGCGTCAAGGGCAAGGCCACCGCCAGCCCCAGCAGCACCGCGGCCGCACACCACATCGCGGTGCGGCCCAGGCGCACCCGCCGCATCTCCATCAGGCCCAAGGAATTCGACATGAAGGGCATGATGGACTCGCGCGGGTCCATCACCAGGATCATGCTGACTACTTGCAGCAACAGCAGCACCCGCGGCCCGAGGCTCGGGGCGCCCATGAACCCCCAGACGATGCAGCACGGGAAGATGTTGCTCTGCAGGTGGAACAGGCCCGCCTCGGAAATGATCCGGCTCATGATGACGTAGAACACCACCAGCACGCCGGAGTACATCACCGCCAGTTGCCAGTCCACCCCGACCGCGATGAGCTGCGCCGTGAAGGCCAGCATCAGCACCAGAAACAGCCGACAACCCCAGACCGACGGCCCGTCAGCCTCCCCCGAGCGGCCCCAACCCAGCGCCCGCGATAAGACCTGCCCGTAGAAGCGCCGCCCGGTGTACAGCAACGCCATGAACAGACCCACGTTGGCGCCGAACAGAATGAACATGCGCGGCTTCAGCCCCGTGTACCAGTAACTGCCCTCGACCACGTTGTTCAGGTTCATGCCGTAGGCCGCAAAGACGCCCACGACCAGAGCCCAGAGCCACGGACCGATGCCGAAGGTGAAAGAGAGGTCCGTCGGGATGAAGAAGCAGATGCCAATCACCGAGAAGTAGAGCGTCGGCACGAACAAGCCCCAGCCGCCCCCACGGCCCAAGGTCGGGAAGAACTGGGCCAAGGGCCCGAACGAGAAGCGCACCGGAATCGGGATGAGGACCTCCGGGAACCAGGCGCAGAGGTAGTTGTTGGTGTGAATGAAGAGGACCGCCAGCGTGCCGATCCAGAACAGGCGCTCGCGGAACAGCGGCACGCGGCCGTCGCTGTCTGCCGGCAGCAGCGAGTTGGCAAAGGCCGCGATCGGGTAAGGGAGGTGTTCGTGCTGGCTCCACTGACGGTGGATCATCACCGACAGCGCGATCAGCGCAAACCAGAGGGTCAGCACCATCGGCATCCAGACCGCGACCGGACGCACCCAGGCGTACCAAGGCACCGTCGTCGGCGCGATGTGGTTGCCCGGCGAACCCAGCCCCTGCACAAAGCCGCCCAGCACCGTGTCCTCGTCCTGGCTGAGATCGGCCATCAGGGACTTCGGCACGTACGAGAGAATCTGCTCTTCGCGCCAGGCGGGTTCGAGTTTCTCATAGTGGTAAGGCAGAACCAACGACGAGGAGAAGGTGCGCAGCAAGCCGGAGCCGGGCAGGCAGCACGAGGCCAGGGTCAGCGCCAGGATGACGGCCATCTCACCGCCGGTAAGGTGCCGCTTCCGCAGCAGAGGATTGACGAACAGCATGAAGAGGATGAGCACCCCGTAGACCGAGACGGGCATGTTGTTGCCCACCAGATAGGTCTGGCGCAGCACCCGGTCATTGAGGAAGCTGGCGCCGCAGACCAGCGCGGCGCCCAGCAGCCCAAGCAGTACGGCTCGGCGAGTCATCAACCCTCCTCGATTAGGCTCCCGCTCACGATTTCGGCGACGCAGGGTAGCATAGGCGCTAAGGCAGGCTTTGGCAACCCGCGCTGGCCGTGTTGGAGCGCTGGCAGAATGGCGCGCAGCGGTTATTTTAAAAGGTTCGATCCCGGTAACGACGCGACCATGAAGGACGCACGTGTCCGGCGTGACACTCGCCCCGCAAGAGCAGGCCAACCCACACCGGGAGAACGGAATCCAGATGGCTCCTCAATTCGTCTTTCAGATGCAGGATGTCTCCAAGTTCTACAATGACAAGCCGGTCCTGCAAGAGATCTCGCTGTCGTTTTACTATGGCGCCAAGATCGGCATCGTCGGCGAGAACGGCTCCGGCAAGTCGACTCTGCTGCGCATCATGGCCGGGCAGGACACCGACATCCTGGGCAACGCCCAGTTGATGAAAGGCATGCGGGTGGGGTTTGTGCCCCAGGAGCCCCGGCTGAATCCGGAGAAGACGGTACGCGGCAATCTCGAAGAGGCCATGGCGCCAGTCCAGGCGCTCATCGACCGCTATGACAAGGTCTGCGGCGAACTCGGTGAGGACCATACGCCGGCCGAGATGGATAAGCTCGGCAACGAGATGGACCGTTTGCAGAACGAGATCGACCGCGTCAGCGGCTGGGAAATCGACCGCATGCTCGATATCGCCTCCGACGCCCTGGTTCTGCCCCCGGACGATGCCGATGTAAGCACTCTCTCAGGCGGCGAACGCCGCCGCGTCGCCCTCTGCAAGGTGCTGCTTGAGAAGCCCGACCTGCTGCTGCTGGACGAGCCTACCAATCACCTCGATGCCGAAACCATCGCCTGGCTCGAGGAGCAGTTGCGCGAGTATCCCGGCACGGTGATCATCGTCACCCATGACCGCTACTTCCTGGACCACATCACCCGCTGGATCCTGGAACTCGAGAACACCCGCGGCATCCCGTTCGAGGGTAACTACACCTCCTGGCTGGAGCAGAAGTCCGAGATCCTGCGGCAGCGGGAGAAGTCCGAATCACAGCGGCAGAAGGTGTTGGTGCGCGAACTGGACTGGATTCGGAGCAGCCCCGGCGGGCGCCACACCAAGCAGCAGGCCCGTATCAGCCGCTACGAGGAAATGGCGGCGCAGCGCTTTGAGGTCCAGAAGGAAGACTGCCTGATCCAGATCCCCCCGGGCCCGCACCTGGGGAACAAGGTGGTGATCGCCAAGGGCGTGTGCAAGGGGTTCAACGGCGTCACGCTCATCAAGGACTGCGACTTCAGCCTGCCGCAGGGCGGTATTGTGGGGGTGATTGGCCCCAACGGCACCGGCAAGACGACGCTGTTCCGCATGATTGTCGGTGCGGAGAAGCCGGATGCCGGCGAGCTGGTGGTCGGCGAGACGGTGGTGCTGGCACACGTCGACCAGAACCGCGATGCCCTGGACGACTCCCTGACCGTGTACGAAGAGATCACGGGCGGGCAGGAGGAAATCCAGCTCGGCGGCAGGACCATGAACGGCCGCGTCTATTGCGGGCGCTTCAACTTCCGCGGCCAGCAGCAGCAGAAAAAGGTCGGCAAGCTCTCCGGCGGCGAGCGCAATCGCGTGCATCTGGCGAAGCTGCTGAAGACCGGCGGCAACCTGATTCTCCTGGACGAGCCCACCAACGACCTCGACGTGGCCACCATGCGCGTGCTCGAACAGGCCCTGATCGACTTCGCCGGCTGCGCCATGGTCATCAGCCACGATCGCTTCTTCCTCGACCGCATCTGCACCCACCTCCTGGTCTTCGAGGGCGACGGCCGACTGCGCTGGTTTGAAGGCACGTTCTCGGACTACGAGGAGAAGATGTTGGCGCAGGACGCCGACCATCTACTCCACCGTCGGCCGAAGTACAAGAAGCTGGGGCTGTAGAGCCTGGCTGGCAGGTGACTGGAAGCCGCGACACCCATGCAGATCGTCTTTGTGCGCCTCTTGGCCGTCTCCTCCATGGTCCTCATGGGCGTGCTGGCGCGTCGGCGTGGCTGGCTTGATGCGGTCGGGACGCGGCAGATTGCGCTGTTGGTCACCAACCTCCTCTACCCGGCTCTGATCTACGCCTCGCTGGTGCAGACCTTCACGCTCCCGGGGCTGGCGGCCAACTGGACCCTGCCAGCGGGAACGCTGCTGATCATGGGGGTCGGCTTCGGCGTCGGCCTGCTGGCGGCGCGTCTGGTGCCGTTCCGCGGTGAAGGCGAGCGCCGGGCCTTCCGCTTCCAGTGTACGATCAACAACTACGTTTTTCTGGCCATGCCGCTGGTGCTCATCTATTGGGGCGCGAAGGGCGTGGCGCTGCTGGTGTTCTCGACCGTCGGCAGTGAGATTTCGTTGTGGACCCTGGGCGTGATCGCGCTCACTGGGCACCGGGTCGAGTGGCGCAGTCTGAGGCACCTGTTCAGCATGTCCATGGGCGCGATCCTGGCGGCCGTACTGACGCTGGGGGTCGTGCAGGTGACCGGCTGGCAGGCTCCGGCGGGCGGCCTGGTCGGCGATCTGCGGCAGGCACTGCTGGGGGCGCTCGATATCGTGGGGAAGGGCACCGTGCCGCTGGCCATGGTGGTCGCCGGCAGCCGTATGGCCGAGCTCCGGCCGAGACATCTGCTGCGGCTGCCGCAACTGGTGGTGGTCGGACTACGCCTGGCGGTGATTCCGGCGGCGGCCTTGGCGCTGTTGAACGTCCTGCCCTTCGCCCCCGACGCCAGGAATGTACTCACCATCGTGGCGGTGATGCCGTCCTCCATCGCCAGCGTCATGCTCAGCGAGATCTACGCGGCCGACAGCGAGTTCGCCGCCACGGCGGTGCTGCTCACCCATGTGGCGGCACTGTTCACGATCCCGCTGTGGCTGGGCTGGGCGCTGTAGAGGCCAGGGTGACCTGCAGAAGCAGCGACACCAGCAGGCCGATGGCACACATGGCATACATGCCGCCGTCCTGGCCCATCAAGCTCTCGCCCCAGCGCGCCGCGAACAGCCCCGCGAATGAGCCCATGCCGACCAGGCACTCGTTGACCCCGATGTTGAGCGACCGCCGCCCGGAGTTACTGGCGTAGTACACGGCGGTGAAGTAGGCATAGCCCATGTACAGCCCCGACACGATGATCGCCGCCGCGGCGATCGGGAAGATGGGCTTCAGCCAGGCCAGGCCGAGCAGGACCGCACCGGCAAGATGCAGGACCACCAGCGGCGTGCGCCGGTAGCGCCAGGTGGTGAAGGCCGCCACCCGGTAGCCCCAGACGCCCTGAACCAGCATGTGCAGCGCCAGCACCAGCCCCGGCAGGAAAGGCGCAATGTCCGTGCGCGCGCACACTGCCGGCCACAGGCTCTGCAGGGGCCGCTGCACAAACATCGCCGTGAAGATCAGACACCAGCCCACCAGGACATAGCGCGGGTTCACCGCCCGGGCCCCGGGCGCCGGTGCGTCCACCTGCTCATCGGCGCTGACCATGGCGTGTGGACGCGCCTGGTGCCGCAGCAGCGCCACCAGGATCACCGTCCCGACCAGCAGAGTCGTCACGCACAAGGCCAGGCTGCCAAGCCGATACAGGCTGCCCGAACTCAGGAAACCGGCCGCACTGCCGACACTCCAGGCCAGCGTGTACCGTCCCACCGTCAGCGCCAGCCCGCCAGGCACGGTCTCGCCCCGCATAAAGGTCTGGAAGGAATTGAAGAAAAGAGCCAGGAAAACGAAGAGCAGCGCCTGGCACACCATCTGCGGCACAAAGGAGGTCACCAGCAGGCAGATGATCCCCATCACCGTGCTGCCCGCCGTGCTGGCGAACAGGAAGCCGCGCGCGTTGCGTCGGCTCAGCACCAGTCCCGCCAGCAAGCTCGTCACCATGTAGGCGAGCTGACCAATGCCGCCGATCCAGGCGCACTGCAGGCCGCTGAGGCCGCACTTACCGGCGCCGTAGAACACCGCAAAAAGGACCAGGAAGACGATCCAATCCATCAGCGCCGGGCAGACCTGCATGAACATAGAGAAGACTCCGTGACCGAGATTTGGCCCCGCCCTGGGGAGACCGTGGCGGTAACCCCGTCCACCCCCCAAACAGAAGTCCATAGGATAATGCCGTAGCTACGGGTAACAAGCGGAAGCGCGGCACGGACAGGGCTTCAAGATGACGAGCGCGCTGGCCGTTGCGTCGCGTTCCGCGCCTTGGAGCCCGCGATGCCATCGCCCGTTTCGGGCGGGTTCGCGGTATCCCCGGTTACGGCGGAAGCCCCGGCAGAGCCGGTGCGGACCGCCGGCTCCAGTGCGTCGCGTGGTGTCCTTGGAGCGGTATCCCCGGTTACGGCGGAAGTCCTGCCGGGCAGCAAGGTGGACCGGCTGCTCGCCGGAGCGCTTGGATTCCGGCGCGCCGCGGGCACATTGAGGGGGCGCTTGCAGGCGTGCTGCAAGGCCGGACGCCCCGATGAGAGGGGTGCGGGTCTCGCACCAACGCGGCAGCGAGTGTCTGGGGGGGCTGAGAGCCATGGCAGAGGCTACACGCAGCATCCGGTTCTACGATAGCAGTGCCATCGCGGCCCAGTCGGGCCTGCGCCTGGAAGCGGTTCCGGTCAACAAGCACGGCGTGGTCTTTGACCGTGGGCCGGCCTCGGACCTGGCCGGGGTCAGCGCCTTCGCCGGTAGCGTGCAGGTCCTGGCGGATGGCCGCTTTCGCATGTATTACTACTGCAACGCGGTACGGGGCGGGCCGCGGAGCATGCGCCTGGCGGTGGCGGAGTCTGCCGACGGCTATCACTGGGAGCGCCCCGAGCTGGGTCAACTCACCTGGCAGGGGCAGCCCACCAACCACTTGCACATCAAGGGCTTGCCCGCAGACGCCAACCTCACCCAACCGAGTGTGGTGCGGCTGCCGGATGGGGGCTGGCGCATGTATGTCTGGCTGCACGCACAGGAGCGGGGCCTGATCCGCTACCTGATCGCGGACAGCCCGGACGGCCTGGACTGGACCTTACTGGATCTCAACCGCCCGGCGGTCTTCCACCCGGCCGATCTGGAGGTGGGCCAGGCGGCTTGGGTGGCCGGGTTGACGGCCGCTGACCCGAAGGCGAAGTTTGGCGACCGCCGCACCTGGCCTTTCCTCGAGGCCAAACGCATTCGCAGCAACGACGCCACCAACGTCTACTACGATGCCGAGAGACGAGAGTTCGAGATGCTGTCAGTCTGGTTGCTGCCGAACCGACCCGAGACCGGCCGTCACACCCCGCATGACAACGCCCCGCAGGTCCTGCGCGTCATCCACCGGCGCACCAGCGCCGACGGCATCGTCTTCAGCGACCCGGAGCTGATCATCATGCCGGACGAGGCCGATCCGCCGACCCAGCAGTTCTACTACCTGGCGCAGCATCGCGAGGCCGACTGGCGCATCGGTTTCCTGGGCGACTACCCGTGCTGGGAGCAGACCATGGACATCGAGATGTGCTTCAGCCGCGAGGGTCGGCGCTGGGAACGGCCACTGCGCGGCGGCTTCATCCCACGCGACCCCGTGCCGCAACCGGGCTGCATGAGTGCCTACGCCACCAACCACCTTCTGCCGGTCGCCGACGAGCGCTGGTTGCTGCTGTACCGCGCCGGTAATCAGCTTCATAACGGCCAGATGGGGCCTGGGGTGACCGCCGAACCCTGGTACGGCGTCATGGGCGCCTCCTGGCCGCGCGGACGCTTCGCCGGTTTGGCGACCGCGCCGAATCTGCTGGGCCGACTGCTGCTTAAGCCCTTCATCCAGACCGGAACCGAGATTGCCCTCAACGCCGATATCCGTGGGTGGGTCAAGGCGGAACTCCGTGATCCCCTCGGGAAGGCCATCGACGGCTACGCCTTGCAGGACTGCCAGCCGCTGCGCGGCGACGGGAACCGCCTGGCGCTGCGCTGGGGCGCGGCGGGGGCGACCTCCGAGCGCTTCCGCTATGACGCCGTACAGCTCTACTTGCAGTGCTCCGCGGCGGTGGTCTACGGGGTCTGTATCTGAGTCACCGTCGGTAGTCGAGTTCAAACCCGGAAGGCAGACCATGAGCGAGACGCTGACGCTGAGTTTGGTGCAGATGGCCTCGACTGCGGACTGGGACCGTAATGTCCGCAGTGTTCGTGCCCGCCTGGCTGAGGCTGCGGGCCACTGCGACCTGGCGGTGTTTCCGGAGAACGTCCTCTGCCTCGGGCGCGGCGCGACCGTGTTGGCGCAGGCGCGGGCCATCTGCGATCTGTACGCCGAACTGGGCGGTCTCTGCCGCGAAGCGGGCCTCGCGGCCGTCTTCGGGGGGGTCCCGGTGGCGGAGAGTGGCAAGGCTATGAACAGCAGTCTGGCCTTCGCTGCCGACGGAGCCCTCTTGGCGCGCTATGACAAGATGCATCTCTTCCAGTTCAACCTGGGACAGCCCGGTAGCATCGACGAAACCACGACCTACGGCTACGGGCCGTTCCCTGTAGCCTTCGAATTCCGGGATTGGCGAATCGCGCTCAGCATCTGTTACGATCTACGCTTCCCTGAACTGTACCGCTCGCTGGGGACGTTCGACCTGCTGTTGTGCACCGCCGCCTTCACGCGGCAGACGGGTCAGGCCCACTGGGAGGTACTGCTGCGCGCGCGAGCCGTGGAGAACCTCTGCTACGCGGCTGGCGTGGGTCAGTGCGCCGCCAACCCGGAGACCGGGACCGAGCTGTTTGGGCATTCCCTGGCGGTGGAACCGTGGGGCGAAGTGATGGGTCGGCTCGAGGCGCCGGAACCCGGCACGCTGACCATGACCTGCCGCAAGGCACGTCTCGAGGCGGTGCGGGCAACGCTGCCGGCACTGGACCACCGCCGCGTCAGGCTGGAGTCGGCCCCGCTCTGAACCCGGGCCCAGGCGGCCCCAGGAAGGAAACCCCCGCCGGTGAAGCGCTTCGCCCAAACCCTCGTGCAGCCGCCCTGGAACGGCCGAACCCTGGCAGACATGCTGACGGAGCGCTTCTCCTACCACGGACGGCAGAAGTGGGAGCGCCTGGTCTTGCAGGGCGCTGTCCTGGTGAACGGCCAGCCGAGCCAGCCCGAGTGGGTCTTGCAGACGGGCGACACCGTCGAGTACGTGGTGCCGCAGCTCGACGAGCCGCCGGTTGCCACCGCCTACCGCGTCCTGCTCGACGACGGGGCTGTGCTGGCCATCGACAAGCCGGCAGACTTGCCCTGCCATCCGGCGGGCCGTTTCTTTCAGCACACCCTGTGGGCCTTCCTGCGCCGGGACCTGGGACTGTCCGAAGTGCATTTTGTCAACCGCCTCGATCGCGAGACCTCAGGCATCGTGCTGCTGGCTCGGGACGCGCTGGCCGCCCGCAAGCTCGGCCAGCCCTCGCGGCGCAAGAGCATGGTCAAGGAGTACCTGGCCGTGGTCGAGGGAGACCTCGCAGAGCCAATCCACGCCCACGGCTGGATGGAGGATGACCCGGCCAGCGTGCTGCGCAAGAAGCGGCGCTTTGTAGCCGCCGCCCCGGGAGCCGCGCCGCCGGAGGGCGCGGACCTGGCGGAGACGTGGTTCGAACCCGTACGCAGCCTCGGCGACCTGACCCTGGTCCGGGCGCGCTTGGGAACCGGCCGCATGCATCAGATTCGCGCCACTCTGTTCGCGCTCGGATTTCCCCTCGTTGGAGACAAGGTCTACGGGCGCGATGAGACCCTCTACCTGCGCTTCATCGACAAGACGCTGTCCGAGGCGGACCGGCAGCTCCTCCGGCTGGACCGCCAAGCCCTGCATGCCTGGCGCCTGCGCTTTACCCATCCTCTGACCGACGCCGTCATCGACCTCGAGTCGCCCCTGCCCCCCGACCTGGCGCGGCTGACTGAAGAGATGAGATGAGGGCGAAGGGGGAAGCCAACCAACGGCTTCAGCAGACGGACTACCGCCCCCAGTCGGCAGGGCCATTCGATTCTACTATGCTCGACTCGTAACTACTCAGGTTACAAATCAGGTGCATTTCCCTGCCCCAACGGGGCTGTGGCTCAGAGCCCAGGGTTTCGGCCAGCCGACCCGACGGTCGGCGCTCCCAGGATCTGGAGCGGCCGCGGCCCGCGGCCAGCCGACCCGACGGTCGGCGCTCCCAGGATCTGGAGCGGCCGCGGC
>CAIZKT010001023.1:0-3136 GCA_903933565.1 uncultured Victivallales bacterium
ACCACCTACGGAACTGACCTGCGCCCCGTTCCATGCGACCTCGGCGTGAACGCAGAGCAGATAGCTCGCCCCTGCAGGGCTCAAACCCATAACCATCCTATTCCCAGGGCGTTGCCCTGGGCTGGTATCGCAGCGCGCCTTCAGTGCTCCAGACGGGCTCCCTTATTGCGCCGGTTCGACAAAATAGACCGAACTGCCCGGGCTGCAAGCAGGATTGCAGGTGCAACGAACCCACGGATTCGGGTGCACATCCCTGCCGCCGAAAGGTAGTGGCTTTCAAGGTGGCGCGCCGGACTCGAGCGGGGCGTGGAGAAGAGATTCAGCGTCTGGGGCCACCCCTGCCATCAGCCGCATGACGCTTTCCTGCGTGGCCAGTTCCCTGGGGAGTTCAGCGCTGACCCGTCCCTCGCGCATGACCACGACCCGGGACGAGAGGCGGAGCACTTCGGGGAGTTCCGAGGAGACCAGGAGGATCGCCAGGCCTTGGCGGGCCAGGTCGTCGAGCAGGCGGTGAATGGTGGCCTTGGCGCCGACGTCTACGCCGCGGGTCGGTTCATCGACAATCAGGACCTTCAACGAGCGGGCCAGCCACTTGGCGATCACCACCTTCTGTTGATTTCCGCCGCTCAAGGTCGCCACCGGTGCATTCAGCGAGGCTGCCTTTACCTGCAGCCGCTCGAAGAGGGCGCCGGCCTCCTGGTTCTCGCGGGCCTGGCTGAGGAAGCCCCATCGCCTCAGGCGGTCGAGGATAACCAGGGTAAGATTGGCCCTGCAACTCAGCCCTGGAATCAGCCCCTGGCGTTTGCGGTCTTCCGGCACCAACCCGATACCTCGCCGCAGGGCCTCGCGCACCTGCCCAAGCCGCAGCGGCTCGCCCTCCAGTTCCACGCTCCCCGTAGCCCGTGGATCCAGCCCGAAGATCGCCTGCGCGACCTCGCTGCGGCCGGCACCCACCAACCCGGCCAGCCCGACAATCTCGCCGGCCCGGACAGAGAACGTCACCTGCTCGAACTTGCCCGGGGAAGAGAGGCCCTCCACCCGCAACCTCACCGCGCCCGGCCTGGCCGACAGGTAGGTGGGGACGTAGTCTTCTACCGCCCGGCCGATCATCATCTGAACCACCGCGTCGCGGCTGGCAGTGGCGCGTTCCAGGGTACCGACATAGGTCCCGTCGCGCAGAACGCTGATGCGGTCGCAGAGCTCCATGACCTCTGGCAGGCGATGGGAGACGTAGATCATGGTCACCCCACGTTCCCGGAGCTTGCGCATCAACCCAAACAGCCGTCCTGCTTCCGTCTCGGACAAGGAACTGGTCGGTTCGTCGAACACCAGGATGCGCGCGCCGGTTCCGACCGCAGCGGCAATCTGAACCATCTGCTCTTGTCCGGTGGTCAGTTGTCGCAGCGGCAGGCGCACGTCCAGGGTGACCCCGATCTCCGCCAGCGAACGCCGGGCGCGCTCCTCCATGGCCGGGCGGTCGGTAAACACCCCGAATCGGCGCGGATACTGCCCCAGGCTCAGGTTCTCCGCCACACTCAGGTCGGGACAGAAGGCCAATTCCTGATGCACCATGCCGACGCCCAGGCGGGCGGCGTCCCGCGGCGAGTGGAACTGGCAGACCTGCCCGTCGATGGCGAGCTCCCCGGCATCCGGGCGGTAGATCCCGGCAAGGATCTTGCCGAGCGTCGACTTGCCAGCCCCGTTTTCCCCCATCACGCCGTGGCACTCACCGCGGGCCACGGCAAGGCTGACGCCAGCCAGGGCTTTCACCCCGGCAAAGCTCTTGGTGATGGACCTGAACTCGATTAGGGTGGCGCACTCATTCACGGGCGACTCCCAGGCAGGGAGGGTTCAGGAGCAGGGGCTCGGGTTCAGCGCTGTTGGAAAGGGACACTCCATGAAGCCGAGACTACTGCCGTTGATGCCGTCGGGGGCAACGCAGAGGTCCTGCGTCTAGGGTTTGGCCGTGGAACCCTCTCGCTGCTCTGGATCCGGGGGAGTGGCTCTGACGGAAAGGTCATAGACTTCAAAGGCCTGATTCGTTGCAACGCGCTGCCAGGTAACGTCCAGAGCATAGTGCTCGATCATATACTGGCGATACATGGCCAGATTACTTCCGGCACTCATGGTCTGTGCGATGACATAGACATTCTCATTCGTGGCCATCGCCGCATAGGCATCCTTGACCCCGAAACGCCGAAGGCCCGACACGGTTGAAGGATAGGGCAACGAATCCAGTGCCGTGAACCCCTTCAGGAAGTCTACGCCCCCGAATGGCGCCAGGTATTGCCAGCCCACGGCTCCCGTCCAGGCTACATACAACTGGCTCGGTTTCGCCTGGAGGTCCTGCAGCGTTCTACGATACCAGCGCTGAATCGCAGCATTCTGCTTGCTCGCCTCCCCATAAGAGGCGAATGCCGAGGCGCCCTGTACAAACACGACCACGCACAAGACCACGCCAATGACCTTACGCAACGGCCTGGATTTGGACACCAAGATCAGCCGCTGGGTACCCGTAAGAAAGAGCGGAACCAAAGCCATGTAGGCGAACACCGGATAGTACACTCGATCCGGCGGCGGCTTCTTGAAGAGGGTCACGTAGATCAGGAGCGCCGCGATCAGGAAGGGAACCGCGATGACAACTGAGCCTGATCTTGAGTCGAGCACCACAAAGACTAAGGCGAACAGTAGAAAGAGAATGCAGTTTCTAGTGAATCTGTCATCCAGAATCTTCTTCAGGAATCCCCCCACTTGCGCTGCCGTCAACTGAGCATTGTACTTCGGTAATCTTGACGCCAGATGCCTAAGTGATTCGAGGCTGTAACGCTCGTTGTCCAAGGCGAACCATGAACTAAACATCAGAAAATCATTCTTGGACCAGCCCATTTCAGCAAGAATACCCTCCCGTGTCGTGTCACTCACCCGTAGATAGGCGGTGTAGTCCAGAATGACCGTGACCATTTCGTTGCGGGCGTAGAAGTCCTTGCCGTCGGGATGTAACTACTCAGGTACCCCGGGCAACGCTGGCGGAGCTCAGGGCTGAGCGGGAAGGTAGCGTGCCGGAAAGGTTGGTCAAGGCGGGGTCTTGAGCGGCGGCTTAGGTCTGGCAGATCTGGGAGGGGGCGAACGGCGCGCC
>CAIZKT010001024.1:0-12022 GCA_903933565.1 uncultured Victivallales bacterium
CGATCCGGCGCGTCCCGGCCAGATCGGAATGGGACCCGCGTCGGCACGTCTCATTCCGGTAGGTCCGGCACCAGCCGGGGGCTGGGCTGACCCTGAACCCTGTTTTCCTCTCCGCCAGTCTCCGAGTCCGTCTCCTTCAGTCGCCGTTTCTCCGTCTCGCCGTCTCGCCGTTTCCTGAACCCCAGGACCTGAGGTGTCACCACCTACGGAACTGACCTGCGCCCTACCCTGAACCCCATCCTTGATGCGGCGCTGCCGAACCACTATAGTATACAGCTATGTTTTTAGATCGGGCGGCGCGCTGCCCGCGACGGCGGCAGGGGCCGTTCCAGACCGTCCAGCCTGCCGGTCCGGCGCCCGTCTCCATGAATAGATCGGTAACGAGTTTCCGCTATGCCTACGTACGAGTACAAGTGTCAGAGCTGCCAGCGTCGTTTTGAGGTCTCCCAGAGGATGACCGAGAAGCCGCTGGTCGAGTGTACGGAGTGCCATGGGCCGCTCAAACGGCTGATCGGCGCTGGCGCCGGCTTTCTGTTTAAAGGCAATGGCTTCTACGCCACCGATTACCGCAGCGAGTCCTACAAACAGGCAGAGAAGCGCGCCAGCAGCGACGCCGCGCCCGCCACCCCGGCCACCACCACGCCAGCCGCAACAACCACCCCGGCCGTGACCCCCTCCGCGGCCTCTGGCGCGCCGGCTGCTGCCAAGACCGGCTCAACGGAGAAGAAGCAGCCATGATCAACTGCCCAAAATGCGGCGCCGACAACATGATTGGCGCCATCTTCTGTCGTACCTGCAGCGAGAAGCTCAACCTGAATGACCTCTCCCCGGACGTGTTCGATGCGCCGAAGGTCCCTGTGAGCGTCAAGCTGTTCAAGATGCTGCAGCGGGTGTTGATTCTGGGGTTCGTGGTGGGCCTCGTGGCGCTGGTGACCGGCCTATTCCTGCCGGTCGAGGTTGTGGCCACGGGGTTGTTGGAGCAGAACGCCATGAACGTGGCCCAGCGCAAGTACGCGGCGCTGCAGGCCCCAACGGCGCGCACGCCGAACCTGATTCCCTTCTCCAACGACGAAGCCACGGCGGTGGCGAACCAGAGCCTGGGTCTACCCGGCGCCGGTACGGGCAACAAGAAGCCGGTACACCTCAGCGTCGAGTTTCTCGCCAGCGGCAACTGCAAGTTCATCCTCAAGGCGATGGTCTTCGGCCAGCTGCCGATGTACACCGTGGTGATTGCCAAGCCCAGCGTCAGCAGCCCGGGCGTTGTCAGCCTGGACGTGCTCAGAGCCACCGTCGGCAGGCTGCCCCTGCCAGGCGCCCTGAAGCAGCATGGCGTGGCGCAGTTCAGCGCGCTGAACGCGCGCAGCGTCTTTGCCACCGCAGAGGGCCGGGTCCAGGCCCTCAACCTGACCGGCGGCAAGTGCGAGATCACCATCCGGCGCTGAACGCCGGTCCGCTGCCGCTGTGGCTGGCCGTGGAGGTGCGCGCCATGCAGGCGGCTCTGCCATCCGATCCCTGCTCGCCGGATCCTGTCCGCATCCTCTACCGGGATGAGTTCTTTCTCGCCGCCTACAAGCCCAGCGGCCTGGCGGTGCATCGCTCGGCGCTCGTACGCCAGGCGCCGGTCATGCTGCAAAGCCTGCGGGACAGCCTCGGACTGTTCGTCTACCCGGTGCATCGCCTCGACCGACAGACTTCCGGCCTGATCCTCTTTGCTCTGACCGCGGCGGCCGCCCGCGCCCTGTGCGGACAGTTCCGCGACCAGCGCGTGGCAAAAACCTACCTAGCCGTCGTGCGCGGCTGGCCTGCCACGCAGGGGATCGTTGACCATCCCGTTCCGGTTGCGAGCGGCGCCTCCCGACTACCGGCGCTCACGGCTTTCCGGCGGCTGGCCACGGTCGAACTGCCGGTCCCCTGCGGGCCCCATGCCAGCAGCCGCTATGCCCTCCTCGAACTCCAACCGCGCAGTGGTCGGTATCACCAGCTCCGCCGACACCTCAAGCACCTCTCGCATCCGATCGTCGGCGACACTGCCTACGGTGACGGCCGGCACAACCGGCTGTTTCGGGACCTGTTCGGCAGCCATCGACTGCTGCTGCAATCGGTATGTCTGGAGTTCAGTCACCCTGACAGCGGCGCCCCCGTGCGCCTGACCTGCGAGCCCGATGCGGAGCTGCTGCGCGCCTTCCCTGGCCCCGATCCAACGCTATTCGCCGACCTCCGCCAGCACTCGGGCGACCCGGGGTCCGCCGCGGCGCTATAGTATCACGACGGGTACCAGGCGCGTCATCCCGCCAGTAGACGGCGGTCGCCAGCCTACACGATCCACCACAACAGGGAGAACGGACGATGAAGAAACGGATGCTCGGAGTGGCAGCCATCGCGGCATTGGCACTGCTTCCCGGCTGCGGCAAGAAGGAAGCCCAGCCCGTACCCGGCCCGACCAAGCCGCAAGACAGCGTGCAGCAGACGCCGGCCGCGGAGCCGCAGAAGCAGCTTAAGGCAGTGCAGGCCGACGCCGTCCAGGCGGTCGAGAAGACCGCAGCCGCGGCTGCGGCCGTTCCGACCCCAGCCGCAGAAAGGGCAGAGGCCGCCGTGCCGGCCGTGGCGGCCAAGGTTGAGGCTGAAGCAAAGACCGCCACGTCGGCGTTCGACAAACTGGTTGCCGAAGCCCAGGCGCTCATCACCAACAGGAAGTACACGGACGCCCTCGCCAAGCTCCAGGCCGGGCTGCAGCAGCCGGACTTGGACGCCGCCCAGAAGTCGACTCTCCAGAAGCTCATCGACATGGCCAAGGCGGCGCTCACGAGCGAGGCCACCAAGGGCGTCCAGAACAAGGCCGGCGGCCTGCTCAAAGGCATCGGCGGGAAGTGAGGCGACGCGGCCGCGCGCCGCGCGCGGCTTGGGGCGCGCCTTCGGGGGGGCGCCGCAAGTTGGTTGTGGCCGGCGGAACGACGCCGGGCGGGAGCGGAGCGGATGATTGCCAGGTTTGGCTATGTTCGGCTGGGCGCCGCAGTCCCGGAGGTCCGGGCCGCTGCGGTGGGCGACAATGTCACGTCCATGCTGGCGC
This sequence comes from uncultured Victivallales bacterium, assembly GCA_903933565.1. Classification (GTDB taxonomy): domain Bacteria; phylum Verrucomicrobiota; class Lentisphaeria; order Oligosphaerales; family JAFGRS01; genus CAILUI01. The sequence continues at coordinate 3,068 of CAIZKT010001024.1, forward strand.
TGGCCGCGCAGGCCGACGCGGCCGGCTGCGACGTGGTCGCCTTCCCTGAGCTCTGTATCTGCGGCTACACCTGCGCTGACCTCTTCGCGCAGCGTCGGCTGACCGACGCTTGCCTGGACGGCCTCTCACGCTTCACTGAGGCGACCGCCGCTCTCGCGCCGCTCTTCGTGGTCGGGCTGCCCCTGGTGGTTGACGGCCAGTTGTTCAATGTCGCCGCGGCCGTGTGCCGGGGGGAGGTCATCGGGCTGGTTCCCAAGACCTTCATCCCGGGTTACCGCGAGTACTACGAACCCCGCTGGTTTGCGGGCGAGGCCGCGCGCATCCGTGGCCGGGTTGACCTGCCCGGCGGTGCGGTGCCTTTCGGGGCTGATCTGATCTTCCAGCCGGACACGGAGACCGATCTGCGGATCGGCATCGAATTGTGTGAGGACCTGTGGGCGCCCATCCCGCCCAGCTCCAACCTGGCCCTGGCCGGCGCCACCGTTTTGGTGAACCTGTCCGCTAGCAACGATCTCGTCGGCAAGAGCGACTACCGCCTGGAGCTGGTGCGGCAGCAGTCGGCACGCTGCCTGGCGGCCTATCTCTACTGCTCGGCCGGGGTCGGCGAGTCCACCACCGACCTGGTCTTCGGCGGCGACTGCATCCTGGCCGAGAATGGCGTCCTGCTGGCTCGTGGCGAACGCTTCCAGCGCGGGGCGCAATTGACCACCGCCGATGTCGATACCGAGTTCCTCCGCCATGAACGGCAGTGCAGCACCACCTTCACACAGGCCGTCGTGCGGGGGGCCGGGACAGGCTTGCGCGATTTCCGCGAGGTCCGCTTCACGGCCCCCGAGGCCGGTCGTGGGCGCACGCTGCGGCGCGCCGTGGCGGCGCAGCCATTCATCCCGTCCGAGCCGCGGGTCCGGCAGGAGCGCTGCCACGAGATCTTCGCCATCCAGAGCAGCGGGCTGGCCACCCGCCTGGCCCACACCGGCGTCCCGACCGTCGTCATCGGGCTGTCCGGCGGCCTGGATTCCACCCTGGCACTACTGGTATGCATCGAGGCCTTTGGGCGTCTCGGGTTGCCCCTGAGCGGCATCCACGCCATCACCATGCCGGGCTTCGGGACCACCGACCGCACCCGCGGCAATGTCGAGGCGCTCTGCGACAGCCTGGGCATCACGCTCGCGGCCATCCCCATCGCGGCAAGCTGCCGACAGCACTTCGCCGACATCGGTCACGATGGGACCACCGGCGACATCGCTTATGAGAATGTGCAGGCCCGCGAACGCACCCAGATCCTGATGGACCGCGCTAATATGCTCGGCGGCCTGGTGATCGGCACGGGCGATCTCTCGGAGCTGGCCTTGGGCTGGTGTACCTACAACGGCGACCACATGAGCATGTACGGCGTCAACGCCGGCGTCCCCAAGACCCTGGTGTGCTACCTGATCGGCTACTACGCTGAGGCCAAGGCCGCCGCCGAGACCGCGACCGTTCTGCGTGATGTTCTCGCTACGCCCATCTCGCCGGAACTACTGCCTCCGGATGCCGATGGCAGAATCGCCCAGAAGACCGAGGCGGTCGTCGGCCCCTACGAACTGCATGACTTCTTCCTCTACTACGGCATCCGCTGTGGCTTTTCGCCGCGCAAAGTCCTTATGCTGGCGCGTCATGCCTTCGGCGCCGCCTACACGCCGGCGGTTCTGCGGCAGTGGCTACGGGTCTTCCTGCGGCGCTTCTTCGCGCAGCAGTTCAAGCGCTCCTGCCTGCCCGATGGACCGAAAGTCGGACCATCGCCCTCTCGCCGCGGGGCGATTGGCGCATGCCCAGCGACGCGACGCCCGATGAGTGGTTGGCCGACCTGGACGCCGCCGACGCCTAACCTGTCTTGCCTACCGGAGTCCTGCTCGATGGTGGTTCTCTGTCTTGACCGTCTCCAGGCGGGCGGCCTGATCACCAATTACCTCTGCAGCAGCACCTGTGCCCACTGCGTCTACCGCAGCAGTCCGCGGCGGGAACGCGCCTACATCACCCCCGGACAGGCCGAGGCCAACCTCCGCGCCGTGCGCCGCCTGGGCTGCCGCTCACTGCATATCGGCGGCGGCGAACCCTTTCTCGATGTCGCCGGGTTGCGGGAGGTCCTCCGGGTCGCCCGCTCCGAGCGCATAGGGATCGACTACATCGAGACCAACGCCTCCTGGTTCCGCGGCGAAGACCACGCCGTGGAGCTGCTTCGGGAGCTCCAAGTCCTGGGGTGCCACACTCTGCTTGTATCCATCGATCCCTTCCACAACGCCTTCATTCCCTTTCGCCAGGTCAAGGGGCTGATGAGCGCCTGCCAGCAGGCCGGCACCAGCGTCTTTCCCTGGCGCCTGGAGTTTTTCGACGAGATCAACCATTTCGACGATCAATGCCCTCACAGCCTCGACGAATACGAGCGCGCCTATGGCCCGGGCTACCTCGGTTCCCTCGAACGCCGCTACGGGGTCAACCTGGGCGGCCGAGCCCTGGCGACCTTCTCAGACTGCCATCCCCGCCAACCCTTGGAACGCATTCTCGAGGAAGGCCGACGCCCGTGCGCAGGGCTGGCGAACGGCAGCCACTTCCACACCGATCTGTACGGAGATTTCATCCCCACCAAGTGCCCCGGTCTGGCCGTCGCCATCGCCGACCTGGGCGCCCCGCTGCAGCCCCAGCGCTATCCGGCCATCACCAGGCTCTACGAAGCCGGTCCCACCGCCCTCTATGAGCACGCCGCCGGGTACGGCTTCGTGGCGCGCGCTGCCTACGCCTTCCCGTGCGAGTTGTGCGACCACGTCCGCACCTTCCTGGCGACCCAGGCAAGCGGGGACTTTCCGGACCTGCGGCCGACGGAGTTCTACCGCGTCGACCCGCCCACCCTCGAGGACACCCAGCCACGCGACGCCTTGAACCGCTCCCGAGTCCGTGATTGACAGGCCTGCGGATGCAGGCATCTTATGCCAACGACATGGCGGCACGAGGCGTGCCGCGGAAGGACATGCCCCATGCTGAGCCGATCTCTCATCCCGGCCCTGCTGCTCGCGGCGACGGCCGCTTTCAGTCAGGCCCCGAATCCCGCGCCGGAGAGCGTCCGCATCGTCTCCGAGAGGAAGGCCAGCGGGCCGGACCTGGTCGAATGGGTCCACACTCTCGACTGCCGTGCCGACGGCGGCGCCCCTTCCTTGCGCGTCACTCTCGGGAACCTGACCACCAGCGCCAGTGCTGGCATCGCCATGACGGTCGGCGCCAATGACCGGGCCACCGGCACGATCACGGTGCGGGTGCTGCTGAAGGACAAAGCGACGCGCACCTGCGCGGTCACCGTAGAGGTCGGCGCCGAGGACAGCGCCAGCGCGGGTCAGACCGTCCGTTTGCCGCCAGGCCAGGACCTGACGGCCTTGGCAGACCTGAAACTGCCGCCGGCCGACGCGCAGCTCCGGCGGGCCATCGCGCTGGGCAGCGTCGGCGGCTGCATGCTCTCCGCCTACGTCATGCCCGGCCGCAGCAACCAGCGCAGCCCCTTTGACGCCACCCCGCCCCCCGGCGATCCGGCCGTGCAGGCTGCCGAAACCTTCCGCTCCTGGGCGCGGGCGGTCAAGAGTGGGGAGCTGGAGGCGTTTGCCGCCGTCGTCCCCCCCAACGAGTGGAAGGGGATGGATCCGGCGCAGCGCACCCGCCGACTGCAAGAGTACCAGGAGGCCTTCAAGACTGTCCTTGGCGAGGGCTACAACCCCGATGACTTCAAGATCGACTACGCGGGAGGCCCCAGCGTCGGCTTCGGCAAGCTGAAAATCCGCTACGGAGACAAGGAACTCCCCGCTCTGGGCATCCGCTACTTCGGCGGTAAGTGGGTACTCTTGGAACCCTGACCAGCGCGGCGGGGGACTCGACCTATGTTCATGTTCCTGTTCCGACGCAACCGGGAGCTACGCCGACAGTTGACCGTCTACGTCGAGAAGGCCAGGCTGGTAGCGGACACGTTCCGGGACGGCCTCCGTCACTACCGCCAGCATGGCCTGCAAGACCTCGATCCCTTCGCTCGCGTCTCCCACCGCGACGAGTCGGAGTGCGACCAGGTGCGCCGTCAGGTGGAGCGCGATTTGTTCGCCAAGTCGTTGCTGCCGGAATCCCGCGAGGATGTCATGAGCTTGCTCGAGCACATGGACCTCGTCATCAACCAACTTGAGGACGTGCTGCGCCAAATCGTCTTGCAGCGCATCGAGTTGCCCGCCGCCTTCCAGGACGCCTATGCCGACCTGGGAGAACGCTGTTACGAGGCGGCGGTGGGGCTTCTCGACCAGGCCGAGGCCGCTCTCCTCAATGAACCTCGAACCCGTGAACTCGGCGACGCCGTCAAGGCCTGCGAGAGTCGCGTGGACCAGTGTGAGCAACAGCTCGTGGCGGCCCTCTTCGCCAGTGACCTGGAGCTGGCCCAGAAGCTCCACTTCCGGGACCTGGTCACCCTGACCGCCGCCAGCAGCGATCTGGCCGAGGACGCCGCCAACCTCCTCACCGTATTCGCCCTGAAGCGGGAGGCCTGACACGCCCCGGAGCCATCCATGCTGACCCTGCTGGCAGGCTCTTTCCTCGGCGCCAGCATGGGGGCCAATGACGCGGCCAACTGCTTCGGTACCGCTGTCAGTTCACGCCTGGTCTCCTGGCGGCACGCCGCGTTTCTGGCCGCCGGGTTCGTCGTCCTCGGAGCCGTGACGCAGGGCGAAGCCGGGCTGGCTACGCTCCAGGGGTTGACCCCGCAGAACTCGACCAGCGCGGGCCTGGCGGCCTTGGCGGCAGGCCTGACGGTGGCGGGAATGACGCTCCTGCGCCTGCCGGTGAGCGCGAGCCAGGCCGTGGTCGGCGCCATGGTGGGAGTCAGCGTCCTGGGGGGTGGGCTCAACCGCGGGCCACTTGGCAAGATTGTCCTCTGCTGGGTGGGAACACCTCTCGGGGCCATGCTCATGGCCTTCGTCCTGTACTTCATCCTGCGCTTGCCGCTCAGGTGGCTGCGCCCCAGCCTCTTCACCATGGACCCCATCCTCCGCCTCGGGCTGCTCGCCTGCGGCTGTTATGGCGCCCACGCCCTCGGTGCCAATAACGTCGCCAATGTCGCCTCCTTCCTGATCGCCGGGGGTGGCCTGACCCCGTCGGCCGCGGTCGCGGTGGGCGGCGTCACCATCGCGCTCGGCATCCTGCTGTTCAGTCGCGGCGTCATGATGACCGTCGGCCGCGGCATCACGCCGCTGGATGGGTTCTCCGCCCTGGTGGTGGTGCTGGCGCAGGGCGTCACCGTGCATCTTTACGCTCTGCTCGGCGTGCCGGTGAGCACCTCGCAGGCCATGGTCGGGGCCGTGCTTGGGATGGGCCTGGTCAAGGGCGTGCAGATCCTGAACCTCGGCACGCTCGGGCGCGTCCTGCTCGGTTGGGCCATGACGCCATTCGTCGCAGCAGCGCTGGGCGCCGGTCTCGCCGTCGTTTCCCGGGCGTCTCATTGACCCCGGCGCCCCGCTGCGCCCCGGCGGACAGATGCTGGGGCTTCAGCCACCCTGATCTGGCGGCTCGAAGCCCCACTTCGGTCGACACAGCAGCAGGTGCCAGAGCCAGAGGCGGGCATATACCGCCAGCTGGTCGCGCTGCTTCGGCCGCCCCAGGCTAAGCAGCGCCAGTAGGGTGTACAGCACCACGTCGATCGTCAGATTCAGCCACAGACCCGCAAACATCGCCACCGTCACCACGGCGCCGCGGTGCTTGTGAAAGTAGCGGTAGCGTGAGCTGTAAAACTGCACCCGGGCCCGCGTCGGCCGCCGATTGGCGCTCTCGCCCTGCATGTGCATCACCTCGGCGCCCGGAACCCACAGCACATGCTGCCCCGCGTCCTGGATGCGCTTGCACCAGTCCGTCTCCTCCATGAAGAAGAAGAAGCGCTCATCGAGGAAGCCGACCCCGGCCCGGGCGCGTTCCATCTGTACCGCCATGCAGGGCCCCACGATCCCGGGGACGGCCTGCGTCTCCCCTGCCACCAGCCGCATCAGGTAGCGCGGCAGGCTACGGTTGGTCAGCTCCCAAAACAGCTTCGGCTCCGGCACCGCGGCAGGTTGCGGCGAGCCATCCGGCCGGAGCAGTTTCGGGCAGGCCAGAACGGCTTTGGGATCGGCCTCAAGCGCGGCTTCGAGCCGCGCCAAGGCGTCGTTGCGAAACTCGATATCGGTGTTCAGGATGAACGCCACCCGCTCCTGCCGCACCCGGGCCAGGCCGGCATTGGCCGCTTTCGCGAAACCGAGATTGGCTGGCAGCGCCACGATCTCGGCCTCGGGCAGGTCTCGAGCGATAAGCTGCAGCGAGTCGTCACCCGAGCCATTGTCCACCACGATGAACCGCAGGCGTTCCGGGTGCTGCGTGCTGGCCCGAGCACTACGGGCGGCGCTCACCGCCAGCGCCCCGGTGCGCCAGTTGATGAAGATCAGGGCGATGCGCTCGCGGTCCTGCATGGGTTCACCGTGCCTTGACGGCAGAGGGTCCGGCCACCGGGTTCACGACCACCGCCAGCCCATAGCGCCGGGCGATCTCCGCGGTCTCCACCAAGCCGGTGGCGACATTCTCGGGCTCGTGCGCGTCGGAACTGAGCACCGCCCCGACGCCACATTCGGCCGCCAGTTCCCAGAACGGCAGCCAGGGGTACTTGTAGCGCGGGCCATCAGGGGCTTCCACCATGGGTTTACGCAGGCCATACCCGTTGATCTCCAGCGGCATCTTCAGCTCGGCAGCGGCCGTCAGCAGCGCCCGCGAACAAGCCTCAGCCTCGGCATCCCAAACCGGGTAGCAGACGCCAAACAGGTCGGGATGCGCGATGAAGGCGAACAGGCCGCTCTGCATGGCGGCAATGAGGTAGTCCACGTAGTCGCGCAGCATCGGCCCGTCCATGGGTGTGCCATAGAGCGCGGTCCAGGCGCCCCGGTGCGGGTACCAGTGCGCCCCGCCGACCAGGTAGTCCATGGCGTGGGTGCCGAGAAACAGGTCCCGGTACAAGCCTGCCCATTCGGGAACGTACTCGCACTCCAAGCCCTTCGGAATCGAGAGCCCGGGAAAGTCCTGCCGAGCCGTGTCGATGGCTCGGCAGTAGCCCTCCAGCTCAGCCATGTCCATGCGCACCGACGCCCAGCGCCCATCGGGTAAGGGCGCATGGTCCGAGAACCCCAGGGTCTGCAAGCCCCGCTTGACGGCCTCGAGGCAGTACTCGCGGACGTCCCCTTGGGCGTGCTTGCAGCGGCTGGTATGCGTATGGTAGTTGGTGTTGATCATGGGCCCCGCGTTGCCGGTGTGAGGACGGCGGCTCGCGCGTCGGCGGAGTCCGCAACCGCAAACCGGTAATGTAGCGCCGACAATTGCCGAGGCCACGAGACCCCGAGCCGAGGCCCATGACTTTCACCGACCCCCCGCCGCCATCACGTCGCCGGGGTCAGAACAACATGATGCAGCTTGGGCTGCGCCGCGGCGCGGATCTTGGCGTCGGCGTCTTTCACCTGGCCGGTCAAGGTGGCTAGTTGCTGCTTCTGAGCCGGATCGCCGCCAGCCGCCGCCCGTGACACCCCGCGCCAGTTGCCGACGATTCCCTCTTTTGCCGCCACAAGTTGCAGGATCGTGCGGCACTGATCGGCGACCGGCCCCTTGTCGAGCGTGCCCAGGTTCCAGCCTTTGGCCAGGTCCGCGGCGGTGACCTTGGCACAGAGGACCCCGTCGATGGCCACCTCGTAGCGTTCCGCCTTGAGCCCAGTGACCGTGAGCATGTACTGGCTCAGATTCGCAACCGTGTCCATGATCGCCAGCACCGGCCGAGCATCGTCTGGGATCGGAAAGGGCAGCGCCTCGTCGGTGCGGTCAAACGAGAGGGCCGCGCCAGTGAGCTTGACGTTCTCGACCTTGCATTGCACCGCCTCGCTTACCGTCCCGGCAGCACCATCGATCACGGCCCGGCTGACCAACCCTGGCGCCTTGAGCTCCGCCAGCAGAGCCGCCGCCATCGTCAGTTGGCCGCTGGGACCGGGATGGACCGGGTCGCCCATCAGACTCACGGGCTGCTTCGCCTCCTTGCCCCATACCTCCAGGAAAGCCTTGAGGTGCTCGGCGCCGACCAGATTCGGCTGCGCCGTGACCAAACTGCGGAGATCTCCGATGCTGCGAGCCAGGTTCTCGCTGGGCTTGTTCGCCGCCCAGACGTCGACCAGTGCGCCGAACTGATTGGCATAGGGGATGGCTTCCTTCGCCGCCAGGGCCTGGAGCGCCAAGGCATAGTCCCGCAGTCGGCTGGCCCCATCCTGCTTGGGGGCAAAGGCGCCGTTGTTGACCGGACTGGAGGAGAACAGCACCGGCCGCGCCTGCAGCGCCCGGATGCGGCCAAGCAGCGTGCCCATGTTCTCCACGAACTGCGCGGTGGTGAAACCGTTCTGATCGTTCATGCCCAACTCCACCGAAACCACCGTCGGAGCCCAGGCCGCCGCGTCCCAATCAAAGCGCGCCAGCACTTTCGGAATCGTGTCGCCGCCCACCCCCGAATTGCGGAAACAGAAGGTGAGCTTGGGGAAGCGTGCATAGCAGAACGCCTCGACGTAGTTCGAGTGCAGATGCTGGGCCGTGATGCTGTCACCGATCATCACCCAGGTATCGCCGTCCTTGAGCGGAAATGCGCTCTGCGCCTGCGCCCCGCTGACCCCCATTGCCAGCCCCAGCGCCAATCCCAGCCACCACGTCCTGCCGCCATTGCCTCGCATCGCTTCGTCTCCTTGTGTGAGTTCGACCGGGGACCCTGCCCCACGCTGAAACTAACCATACCGTGCCTGCCCGGGTTGGCAACGCCAGGGGCGCATGTCCGTTCCCTGGGGTTTTGCTTGTAGGAGACTTGCAGCAACCTCGTATGATATCAGGCGTTTCCCATTCCGCCCTTCGTCCGCTGCGGCA
>CAIZKT010001025.1:0-15333 GCA_903933565.1 uncultured Victivallales bacterium
CCCCGGCACGGCCGGGGCTTCCGCCGTCTCTGGGGATACCGCGAACCCGCCCGAAACGGGCTGGGCATCGCGGGCTCCAGGGAGGCAAGCGGGGTCAGGCCAGACGCCTGCCAGATCCAGCGGGGGTCTCTTTCTTGAAACAGCCCTGCCCGCCCCCGCGCGGCGCTGGCGCGGCTGGCGGTGTCAGGGTAAGTTCCTGGGAAGCGGGCTCCGCGTCCCGTCGGGACCAGCGTTATGAGTATCGGCGCATCACGCCAGAGATCAGGCCTCTACCACCTCATTCCATGGCACGAAATGCGCCGTACTCCCGGCGTCATCTTCGATTGCCTGAAGCTGGCCGAGGTGGGCGAGGTCGCCGCCTTTGACCGGGTCCTCCACGCCCGCGGTGCGGTGTCCCCGGGACCCGTAGGCTATGTGCCGCGGCCGTGGTACATGCATACCCACCAGATCGACAATCTGATCGTCTTCCACGGCACCCGCTACGTCGAACTCTACTCGCCCGAACACGGCAGCATGGAGCACTTCACCGTGAAGCCGAACCTGGTCCTGCACGGCAGCCAGGTGCTGGCCGAGGGCGGCGCCATCCTGGGCTGGCCCGTAGGCGTTTTCCACCGGATCACAAGCTGCGACAAGGAGGGGTCGGCGTCTCTTAACCTGGCCATCCACAAGCCCGGGTTCGACCTCCGCACCAACTTCAACATCTACGATCTCGATGTCGCCTCCGGGCAGTTCCGCGTGGTTCGCGCGGGCCACCTCGACCAGCCCGGCCGGGGTGGCTCGGAAGGAGTTCCGTGAGCATGTCAGACGACCGTACCAAGGCCATGTGTTTCGACCACCCCGAGTACATTCCGGTACAGGTGAGTCTGCTGCCGGCGGCCTGGATCCAGTATCGCGAGAGGCTGGAGGCGCTGGTTCGTCGGCATCCGCTCATCTTCGGGCAGCCAGGCGACCAGGCCCGAAACTACGACTACGTGCCTGCGACGTATGCCCTCGGCGAGCATGTGGACGCCTGGGGTTGCGTCTGGAGCAACATCCAGCACGGCGTCGAGGCCATCGTCACGGGCCACCCTGTCCCCACCCGTGCGGACGTCCACCGGCTCAAGGCCCCGCCGGCCGGATCTGGCTTCAAGCACGGCTTCATGTGGCTGATTCTGGCGGACTTGCGCGGCTTTGAAGAGCTGATGATCGACTTCGCCGAGAACGCCCCCGAGTTGCAGCTACTGGTGGACACGGTGCTGGAGTACAACTGCGGTGAGATTACCCGGTTGCTGCAGAAGAAGCCCAGTATGATGCATTTCGGGGATGACTTGGGCATGCAGGACCGGCTCGCGCTGGGCGAGCACACCTGGCGGCGATACCTCAAACCGTGCTATGCTCGTATGTATGGTCTTTGCCACGCGGCGGGGACAAACGTCTACATGCATACTGACGGCCACATCGTTCCCATCATCAAGGACCTGATCGAGTGCGGCGTGAACGTGCTCAACCCGCAGATTCGAGCCAATGGGCTGGAGGGCCTCGTGCGTGAGTGCAAGGGCAAGGTGTGCATCAACCTGGACCTCGACCGGCAGCTCTTCCCCTTTGCCACGCCGCAGGAGATCAACGACCACGTCCGCGAGTGCGTGGCGGCCCTCGGGGCGCCCGCAGGCGGCCTCTGGCTGACCGCGGAGTGCGGACCGGATGTGCCCCTGGAAAACATCGAAGCCATCTGCGCGGCGCTGGAGCAGTACCGCGGCGCCTTTCGCCCGTGAACTCCGGCCCACCGGTGCGGCGTGGAGCCCGCGGTCCAGAGCTGCCGTCGGCTGGCCTGGTTCGTTCGGGTCCCCAATCCTCTGCGTGACGACTCAGGGGCAACTGCGTATCCTGCCCCAACGGGGTTGGGTCAGGGTGCCAAGACGCAACCCCGTTGGGGCAGGGAAATACACCTGAGTTGTAACCTGAGAAGTTACCCTTGATGCATTCCCCTGAAGTTGCCGGCGGCGTTGACTCTCCCGAATCTGCTTCCATCTTAGAGGAGGGAATGGCTGCCGCCTTCAGCGCGGTCGGCCGCGGCCCCGGGATCAGGGTCGAAGCCGTAGCAGGAAAGCATCCTCTATGACCAGGCGGGCGGTCATCATCGGCCTGTTGGGTGTCGTGTTCATCAGCGCCGTCTGCTATTTCTTTGACGAAGTCATCCGCCAGGGGCTATTCATCTCCTCGCTGATGCCGGTGGCGGTGTACGGCAGCCTGGTTCTTTTCGTGATCATGGTTCAGCCGTTTCTCTGCCGCCTGGGGGGTCGCATCCGCTTTTCCGGACCCGAGCTATCGGTCATCGTCTGTTTCGTCTTGCTCGCCTGCGGCATTCCCGGGCTGGGCCTGATCCAGTACCTCCCCACCCTCGCCATGATGCCACATCACGATGTGCGCCAGCGTCCGGGCTGGGCCAGCGAGAACGTGGTCGAGATCGCGCCGCCGCGGATGCTGGCCGACATCAAGGGCAACGAGAGTCGTGCCCTGGATGGCTACGTGACCGGCCTCTCGGTCGGGGACCGCCGCATCTCGCCCTTCGACGTGCCCTGGTCGGCCTGGACCCGCACCCTGGCCTTCTGGCTGCCGCTGTTATTTTCCGCCACCGTCGCCATGCTGGCTCTGGCCGCCGTCTTCCACACCCAGTGGGCGCGCCACGAACAACTGCCCTATCCCATCACCACCTTTACCCTCGCCATCCTGCCGGATGCCAGCGGCCGACCGGCCTTCCTGCGCCAGAAGCTGTTCTGGATCGGCTGTCTCTTCGTTTTCCTCATCCATCTCAATAACTACCTGATTCGCTGGCTGCCGGACCTGCTCATCCAGATTCGGACCACCTTCGACTGTTCGGCGCTGTCGCCCCTCGCCCCGGTGCTCACCCAAGGCTCTGGCAGCGGCCTGTTCTACCTCAATATCTGGTGGCCGGTGCTGGGGCTTGCCTACTTCCTGCGCACCGATGTGACCTTCACCTTGACCGTCACCCCGTTCATCTACTGCATCATCTTCGGGACCTTCGCGATGTACGGCGTGCCTTTCCGCTGCGGTCGCATGCTGGGCCCCAGTCTTGAGCAGTCCATCTACGCCGGCGGCTATTTCGCCATCCTGGTAATGTTGCTGTACACCGGTCGGCATTACTACCAGAACGTCCTGCGCCGCAGCGTCGGCATGACCTCCCGCGATGCCATCGAGCCGCACGCGGTGTGGGGCATGCGCGTGTTTCTGGTCTGCACCGGTCTATTCATCGGGCAACTGATGCTGGTAGGCCTGGACTGGCAACTCGCCATCGTCTACACGCTGCTGGTCTACATGGTGCATGTGGTCATCAGTCGCATGAATGCCGAAACGGGCGGCTTCATCATCGGCACCTACGTCTACCCCTGTGTTATGATCTGGGCCTTCTGCGGCACCGCGGCCCTCGGCCCGCGGACGTTGCTGACCATGTTCCTGGTCTCCACCGTGCAGGTGAGTGGTCCCGGCTGGGCCCCCATGCCCTTCTTCGCCCAGGCCCTGAAGCTGGGCGATACCTGCGGGTTGAATCTGGCCCGCCTGGCCAAGTGGGGCGTCGCCATCATTCTGCTGGCCATGCTGGTGGCGGTTCCCTGCAACATCTACTGGCAGTACGACCGCGGTGCCCCTCGGGAAGGCTGGCCCCGGGCGACGGCCTGGTACTCCTTCGAGAACATGGTCGAAGTCAAGCAGAAACTGCGCGCCCACGATCTGCTCGAGACCGCCGCTGCTGTGCATGGCTGGGACCGTGCCGCCTACGTCTCGCCCGACCGTCGGCAGGTCCTGGCCTTCTTCATCGCCATGGGCATCGCGCTGGCCCTGGCCTTTGCCCGTCTGCGCTTCACCTGGTGGCCCCTGCACCCCATGGCGTTCGTTTTCCTGGGTGGCTTCCCCTCCTTCTACACCTGGTTTACGTTTCTACTCGCCTGGCTGATCAAGGTCGGGGTTACCAAGTACGGCGGCGCGCGGCTCTACGAGCGCTTGAAGCCACTCATGATCGGCATCATCGCCGGCAGCGTCCTCGGCAACCTCCTTCCCATGGTCGTCGGCTCGGCCTACTACTACATTGCCGGACGCCCACCATGACACTTGAAACCGAGCTCTGGGCAGCGCCAGACCAGGAGCAAGGATCCCTGCGGGCTTTGCCACCGGGGGCGGAATGGGCGGTTCCCAGCGCTGCAGGCGGGTTTACGGAGGTCACTCCATGAGGTCAGTCTGCGTCCCTCTTACCGTTCTCTCACTGCTGGGGGCCATGGTCATGTCTGAATCGGTTGTTTCTGCCGCAAGCAAGGATCTGGGCAAGGGCTTTGTCGACCACGGGGTCGCGACGCCGCTGTCCAACCATCGTGGCATCGTAGCCACCAAGGACGGCGCTGGCAGGAACGTGGCACTGGTGTGGCTGATGGATCACCGGGGCTGCTACGAGCTGCTTCTGATTGACGCCGAGACCGGGAAGACCGAGGAGTTCCCGATCCCGGCTCCCACGGGCGGGGATTCGCCCTTCGCCTCAATCCTGTCGTCCGCGAACCGGTTCTACACCCATTTCGGCAACCACTTCTACGAGTTCGACCCCGCCCAGCGTAAGTTTACCTTCTTCCAGGAGACGGTCCCGCAGATGGCGATGGGCATGACCGAGGACGACCATGGCGTCATCTGGTCGGTGAGCTACCCGCAGAGTGGGGTGGCCTCCTACAACCCGAAGACCGGCGAGTTCAAGGACTACGGCCACGTCTACAAACAGGACTGGCCGCAGTACCAGCGCTCGGTGGCGGCGGACGATACCGGGGTCGTTTACTTCGGCGTCGGCAACACCGCCAGCCAGATCATCGCCTTCGACCCGGTTACGGCGACGGCCACCCCGCTGTTGCCTGAGTCCGAGCGCAAGCACGGCACCGGCTCGGTCGTGCGCGCGCTGGACGGCAAGGTCTATGCGCAGGGTTCGCCGGGCCAGGAGGAGCCCTGGTACGAGCTGTACAAGGGCCAGGCGACCAAGCTCGCCACGCCGCCCAAGCCGCAGGCTAAGCCGATCATCAGCGCCAGCCAGAACCTCTTCCACCGGCAGTTCCCGGATGGCAAGCTGCTGAAGGAGTTGGACACGGTCGAGCAGGTGATGGTGGTCGAAGACCCCACGACCAAGGAGAGCAAGCGCCTCACCTTCACCTATGCCAGCGAGGGGGCCCACATCATGAGCCTGTGCGCGGCACCCGATGGCAGCATCTGCGGCGGCAGCGCCTTCCCGATGCGCTTCTTCTCGTACCGCCCCAAGACCGATGACTGGTTCCGGGCGCCCGCCTTCCTGCAGTTCAATACCGTCGTGCGCCAGGGGGACCGTTGGTACACCGGCGGCTATGGCTACGGCTTTCTGCTGGAGTGGGACCCGAGCCAGCCCTGGGTGGATACCGTGAAAGGTAAGCCCGGCAATCCGTTGTGGCTGGCGGACTCGGAGCCGGACATCAACCGGCCCCATGACTTGCTGGCTCATCCGGACGGCAAGACGCTGGTCCTGGCGGGCACCCCTGGCTACGGCCTCACCGGCGGCGGCTTGCTCTTCTGGGACCGGCAAACCAAACAGGCGCAGGTCGTCAAACACACCCAGTTGATCCCCGACCAGGCGCCGATGAGCCTGGTGGCGCTACCCGCGGGCAAGCTGCTGGTCGGCACCACCATTGCCCCCGGCACCGGCGGAGCCACCAAGGCCAAGCTGGCCGAGCTGTTCATCATGGATCTGGCGAGCAAGCAGGTCGAGTGGCACCAGGCGCTGCTGACCGGGGCCAAGAACTACACCGACATGTGTATGGGCCCCAACGGCCTGGTCTTTGGCTTCGTTGACCACCAGCGCTTCTTTGTGTTCGATCCCAAGACCCGCACCCTTCTGCTGGAGAAGGACATCGAGCCAGAGTTTGGACGCACCAACGGGCACCAGCAGACCCGTACCTTCATCACGGCGCCGGACGGCACGATCTATCTGCTGCTGCAAAAGGGCATCGCGACGCTCAACCCTGAGACCTTCGCCATCACGCTGCGAGCCCAGTCTCCGGTGCCGATCAGCCCAGGCGGGGACTACCAGGACGGCCGCATCTACTTCGGCAGCGGCTCACATGTGTACAGTTGGGACGTGACGAAGTAGACGATGGCGGCTCAGTCGGCGGCGATCGTCCACTGCGCCAGGTAGGTCTGGATCACCCCGACGAACTGGACGTGCCCGTCGGCATACTGGGCATTGAGGGCATGCGCCAGGAAATTGAGCGGGTCCGTGCCGGTGTGCCGCATGCCATTGACCCGCCCGGCAAGCGTCTCGACGGTGTCGGTAGCCGTCGGAATCACCCGGGCAATGGACTCGCTGTCGCCGCCGGTGTCCTGCCGTCCATCTTCAGCCAGGACGATCGTGTCCGTCGGGCTCTGGACTTCCGCCAGCGCCCGGCCCGCCACGCCGAAGCCAGTGGCGCCGCTCGAAGGCGAGGAGTAACCATACGAGAAGCTGCTGATGTCGAAGTACGTGCCACCGGCGAGCCGACACATCTTCTGGCTGCGGCTCGGACAGTCGAAGACGTTGGTGTCCTGCAGATAGGAGAACACCATGTCGCCCCAGCGGCAG
Source organism: uncultured Victivallales bacterium (assembly GCA_903933565.1). GTDB lineage: Bacteria > Verrucomicrobiota > Lentisphaeria > Oligosphaerales > JAFGRS01 > CAILUI01. Next base: position 6,608 of record CAIZKT010001025.1, read on the forward strand.
CCGTCGGCGCCGCCGTAGCCAAGGCAACCCAGGTAACCCGTCCCGTAACTGAACGGCGGCAGCCTCTCGGCATAGTCCTCCGCATAGAGCATGATCCCCAGGCCGACCTGCTTCAGATTGCTCGCGCAGGTGGATTTCCTGGCCTGTTCCCGAGCCCGTGACAGCGCCGGCAGAAGCAGGGCCGCCAGGATGGCGATGATGGCGATCACGATCAGAAGCTCGATGAGGGTGAAAGGCCGCTTCTTCATGGACGTCCCTCGTTTCTCGCCCCCAACACCGGTTGCAGTCCAGAGCCCCCGCGGACGCGCCAGAACCCGTCCTCCGCGTGGTGGCCTGGGCTGTCTGTCACTCCAGCGGTGGCGGGCGGGCAGCGCCGCCGAGCGTGTGGCGCTCGAACCAGCTCAGGAACTGCCGCGCGCAGCGGTCCAGGTTGGCGCGGCTGCCACCGCCGCGCAGGGGTGAGCACATCTCATAGGCCACGGGGCCCTCGTAACCGCCCGCCTTGAGCCCGCGCAGGAAGGTGAGGCTGTCGAGGTCGCCCTCACCCATGGGCACGGCTCGCACCAGGTCCGGCGGCGTGGCGCTGTAGTTGATCAACCCCGGGTGGTAGTGGAAGCGCGGCAGGCGCACGTAGTCGGCCAGAGTCGTATACACCACGTGCGGCGCCAGGTCACGGGCGGTGTTGAACAGCTCTTCCCCGCGCAGGCAGGGCGACCAGGGGTCGAGCATCAGCTTGCAGTTGGGCCGGTCAATGTCGAGCAAGAGTTCGCGAAGCGCCTGACTGTGGACCGCCAGGTCGTGGTGATTCTGGATGCCGATGGTCACGCCGCAGTCCAGGGCCCGGTCGCAGCACTGTTGCAGGGCCTCCACGGTCAGACGCCATTGCGCCGCCAGCGGCGTGTCGGCCCGTTCGTAGGAGGTGAAGACGCGCACCAGCGAGCAGCCCAACGCCTGCGCCAGCCGCGCCAGCGACTCGATGTACTGCACCTGCATCTCCACCAGCGGCACTTCGGCCGCTTCCAGGCCGCCGGTGAAGTTGGTGTAGCCGGCGACGCAGGCCACCTCGACGCCCGCGGCCTCGCACTGCCGACGCAGCGCCGCGGCGCGACTGGCGGACCAGTCCAGCGGCGACAGATGCGGCCGTTTCCCCATCAATTCCACGCCGACGTAGCCCAACGCTTTGGCCTGGATCACGAAATCCTCCAGCGAAAGCGTCGCCTGTCCCCACAGTCCCGCATAGCTCACCGAAAACAATACCGGCTTCATACGTGCCTCCTGCTTCCGCCTACGCTAATGGCGGGATGGTGTACTGTATCCCCTGCATTCGCTCTCGGCAGGCCGACGCCGTAGAAGCCCCTGGAAGGAGGCAGGTGAGACCTCGTGAAAACCGCCCGTGAACCGCTGCGTTTCCTGGCCCCGGAGGAGATGGAGACACTGCACCGCAAGGCGCTGCGTCTGCTGGCGCGGGTCGGCATGCGCATCGACCACGATGAGGCCCTGGAGGCCCTGCGCGCCGCCGGTTGCCAGGTTGACGGCGACCGTCGGCAGGTACGCTTCCCCGAGGCCGTCGTCCAAGCGAGCGTGGACCACCTGCGGCAGGACTTCGCCACCCGCCAGACGCCGGAACGCATGGCGGTGCGCTACTCGCACGTACGCTTTCGCCGGGAGCCGTTCCAGGTCCATCCCGATTTCAGCGTCAGCGCCGGTGGCTACTGCATGTTCATCCATGATCTGCACGGTAGCCGCCGCCCGGCGACGCTGCAGGACACCCGCGAGGCGCTGAAGCTGGCCCATCAGCTCGATCAGGTGACCTACACGGGTCTGCCGGTGGCGGCGCAGGACGTGCCGTTGCCCATCCGCCAAGTCCGCATGGCGGCCGAGCTGGTCAAGCACACGGATAAGCTCGGTGGCATTGAGGCCCTGACGCTTTTCGACATCGAGTTCATCTGCCGCATCGGCGAGGTCATCCGCGGCAGCCGCGAGGAACTGCGGCGGCGGCCCATCCTGATCGGCTACGCCGAGGCCAGGACACCGCTCACCATTGACCACGCCATGTGCGCCGTCATGATCGAGTACGTCAAGCGCGGCTTGCCGCAGTCGCTGGATACCATGCCCAACGCCGGCGCCACGGCGCCCATGCACCCGGCTGGCGCCCTGGCCCTGGGCCTGGCCGAGACCCTCGGCGGTCTCGTCCTGGCCTATGCCATCGACCCCCAGGCCGTGGTCACCCTCGATGTCACGCCGTCGGTCTCCGACATGAGCACCGGCATCTTCAAGTACGCTGGCGCCGAACGGGCCGCGCTGCTGGGAGCGCGTATCCAGATGATCAGCGAGTACTACGGCTGCCCCAGCGGCGTGCATGGCGGCAAGACCGATTCCTGTGTCCCCGATGTGCGCTGCGGCGTCGAAAAGGCCACCTCCATGCTGCTGCCGGTGCTCTGCGGCGCGGTTGGCTTCGGCACCGTAGGGCACCTCGAGAACGCGGTCACCTTCTCGCCCCTGCAACTGGTTATGGATAATGAAATCGCCCGCTACGTGCGCCGCGCCGTGAGCGGCTTCGAGGTCACCGACGAAACCGTGAACCTGGACCTGATCGAGCGCGTCGGTAGCGGCGGACACTACCTGCACGAAGAGGACACCGTGGCCCACTTCCGCGAGTTTCTCAACCTGTCGCCGTTCTTTACCGTGGAGCCCTGGGGCAGCCAGGCCCGGCTCGACAACTCGCGCGGCTGGCTGCGGCAGGCCGAGGCCAGGGTCCGCGAACTGCTCGCCAAAGAGACGGCGCCGCCCCTGTCGCCGGACCAGGAGCGCGAGGTTGATGACATCGTGCGCGAAGCCGAAGCCCGGCTACGCCAACAGGGCCTGCTCTGAAGCGGCAAGGAGGACCGATGAATTCGAAAGAACGCGTGCAAGCTTGCATTGACCGGCGCCCCGTGGATGCCGTCCCCCTGGGGTTCTACCTGGTCGATCACGACATCATCTCCAGAGTCATCGGCCGGCCTACCTACGTGCGCAACAATATCGCTACCAACCTGGCCTACTGGGAGGGCCGCCGTGACGAGGTGGTCGAGAGCATGAAGGCGGACGTCGTCGACTTCTACCGGAAGATCGACCTCTGCGATATCATCACCTTCAAGGAAGCGTGTCTCGTGCCACCCAAGGGGCATCAGCCTGAGCCGGTGAAGAAGATCGCCGACGACTGCTGGGAAGACGCCTCCGGCCGCGTCTACCAGATCTCGGCGGTCTCCAACGAGTTCGTCTGCGTCAAGAACCCGACGATCCAGGACCGGGTCTGGACCCCCGAGGAGTTCCTGGCGCCGCTGGCCGTGACCCCGCCCGACCCGAGCATCTTCGAGGTCTACGATGTCATGGTATCCGGGCTCGCGGCGGACCGCTACGTCGCCGGCGTGACGGCGGGTTTCGGCCTGACGCTGATGCTGGGCGGCATGGAGCGCGGTCTGATCGAGTGCGCCCTCAACCCGGAGGCGGTACGGGCGGCCATGCACCGGCAGGTGGTGTACCAGAACGCCATGGACGGCTACTACTTACGGCCCGGACTCGGCGGCGCCTTCATCGAGAGCGATATGAGCAGCACCCGCGCCACCCTGATCTCTCCCGCGATGTGGCGCGACCTCTTCCGCGACGAGGTCCGCTCCCGCGTCGCCAGCCTGCGCGCCCGTGGACTGCAGGTGCTGATGCACAGTTGCGGCAACACCCTCGAGCTGATGGAGGAGTTCATCGACGCCGGGGTGCAGTGCTACCAGTCCATCCAGAATATCCCCGAAATGTGGGTGGGAGACCTGAAACAGCGCTTCGGCGACCGGCTGGTGCTGTGGGGCGGGATGCCGGTAGAGGAACTGGTCCTGGGAACCCCGCAATCCGTTCGCGCCGCGGTGCGGCGGGCCATGGAAGCCGCGGCCCCGGGTGGCGGCTTCATCCTCGGCCCAAGCCACTCGGTCGCCTACGGGACCAAGTACGAGAACTTCATGGCCATGCTCGACGAGTTCAGCCGCCTCCGGCACCGCTTCGCGGGTTGAGACGCCGGTCGACGCGGCCCTGGAGATGCGGTGGGCTCCACCGCCGCGCCCGAGGCCGGGCGCCTCTCCAAATGGACCGGCCGCGGCTCGCGGCCACTGCCGACCCGACGGTCGGCGGTCCCAGGGCCAGGCACCTCTCCAGGGAAAGGGCGGCGGTCCCAGGTTCAGCCGACCGTCTCGCCCGTGCTGCCGGGGCTGACTTTCCGACGCAACCGCCGCGCGAAGCGCACCACTGAGGCGAAGTACAGGTGCATCGCGATGGCGCCACGCGGGCAGGACTCCATGCAGCAAAAACAGACGATGCAGGTTGCCGGGACGATGGCTGGGTAGCCGTTGGTCGCCTTCTCACGGATGGCGTGGCGCGGGCAGATGCCGACGCAGATGCCGCACTTCACGCACTGGGGTTCCTGGATCACCGGTCGTAGCCGGAACAGTCGGGTCGCCAGCCTGAAGACCGGCTCGGGGATGTGGCGCAGGTAGCGCGCCACCGAGGGCCGCAGGTGCGCCGCCTGCAGGGTGGCCAGGCCGCTACCCACGCACTCAATACGGGCCGCGTCGAGATTCCCCAGTCCAGCTTGCGCCGCCAGGCGGAGCATGGTCACCGCTGTCGGCGCGAGCCGTAGCGCGACGCAGGCGGTGGCATCAAGGGCCACCGCATCGCGGCTCGCCAGCAGCACGCCGACAAACCGGGGACGCCCGTTGGAGGGGCCATTGCCCTCCATGGCGGTGACGGCGTCGGCGATCGTCAGGTGCGGCGTCAGCACGGCGTAGACCCGCACCAGGAAGGCGCTGACGGCCTGCGGCGACGGGTAGATCGAGTGGAATCCCGCCTTCGCCTGACCGCTGACGACCCCAAACACATTCTTCAGCCCACAGGTGAGCGTCGTCAAGGCATGGGTCTTGAGCTTGGGCAGCGAGATGACGACGTCCACCGCGGCGTACCATTCCGGGACGGCGAGCATATCCGGCCCACAGGCCAGCGGCATCTGCTTGGTGTGCCAGGACTTGAGCAGCGCTGGGGTGCCTGCCACGGCCGTGATCATGCCAGTGCGGTCCCAGAGGTCGGCCTCGGCGTGCTGTCCAGCCGGGCTGTCGCCGACCCAAATGCGCGCCGCGCCCGCCCTGACGCATTGCAGGATCACCTGCCGGACCAGCTCCGGATGCGTCGTGACGGCCAGCTCCGGAGCGCGTGGACTCAGCAGATTCGGCTTGATCAGGACCGTCTGTCCGGGCTTGACGAAGGCCGCGATGCCGCCGAGCGCCTCCAGGGCTTCCGCTAGCGCCGCGGCGACCGTGGCGGGAGCGTACGCCGTACAAGCCGCCACCGCGACCCGGCTACGGCTGGAAGCGGACGCCACGGGCGCCGCGGGCGGCGCGGGCGGCAGGGTCACGGAACGCTGGGGGGAGGTTGCATCAGGCATGGCCCAAATGTAAGCGGGGGAGTTCCCGCCGCAAGACCCCTGCCAGAACGCTTGCCGACTCGACAAGGGTGTCAGTCGACAGTATAGTGTGGCGCTTTTTCATTCCGGCGTGCCGACGTGCCGCCAAGTCTTTGTACGGAGACAGATTACCGATGAGCCAGCAACACAGCAAGGTCGTGAAACGTGCTCGCCGCAAGCGTTACTTGGACCGTGTCCGGGCCAAGGTCAGGGTAGCACGCCGGAAGTCGTAGCACGGGCAGAAGCCTGGAGCGGGTTGTGGAGAGCCGCCGCGGGGCGGCCGTGGTTGGTATTATTTCTTTTTTCCTGCGGAGAGGTAGTCACATGGGCGAACAGAAGTACGTCTACGTTTTCAGTGCGGCGGCCGCCGAGGGGGGGGCGTCGCAGAAGAACCTGCTGGGCGGCAAGGGCGCCAACCTGGCGGAGATGTGCCTGCTGGGAATTCCGGTGCCGGCCGGTTTCACCATTTCGACGGAGTGCTGTACGGCTTACTATGCCTGCGGCTGCACCCTTCCCGCCGAGCTTGCCAAGCAGGTTCCGGCTGCCCTGAAGGGGGTCGAAGCGGTGATGGGGATGAAGTATGGCGATGCGGAGAACCCGCTGCTGGTCTCGTGCCGTTCGGGGGCTCGCAAGTCGATGCCCGGGATGATGGATACGGTGCTGAACGTGGGTCTGTCGCCGTCGACGATTCCCGGGATGATCAAGAAGACCAACAACCCGCGTTTCGTCTGGGATTCGTACCGCCGGCTGATCATGATGTACGCCGACGTGGTGATGGAGAAGGCCGAGGGGCTGGAGCCGGCCCAGGGCAAGGGCATCCGCAAGATCATGGACGAAGTGCTTGACGCCTATAAGCATAAGCGTGGCTGCAAGTCCGACACCGACCTCAACGCCGACGAGCTCAAGGCCCTGGCCGACGAGTTCAAGGGTCTGGTCGTGAAGCATCTCGGCAAGCCGTTCCCGGACGATCCCATGCAGCAGTTGTGGGGCGGCATCGCGGCCGTGTTCAAGAGCTGGAACGGCAAGAAAGCCATCTCGTACCGCCGCATCGAGGGGATTCCGGATGAGTGGGGCACCGCGGTGAACGTGCAGGCGATGGTGTTCGGCAATATGGGTGACTCCTCGGCCACGGGCGTGGCCTTTACCCGCGATCCGGCCACTGGCGACAACAAATTCTACGGCGAGTGGCTGGTGAACGCCCAGGGCGAAGACGTCGTGGCCGGCATCCGCACCCCGAGCCCGCTCAACGACGACACCAAGAACGAGCAGAACAAGCACCTGCACAGCATGCAGGACGCCATGCCCGGCACCTACCTCGAATTGGACGCCATCCGCACCAAGCTCGAGACGCACTTCACCGACATGCTCGACATCGAGTTCACCATTCAGGAAGGCAAGCTGTGGATGCTGCAGTGCCGCGTCGGCAAGCGCACCGGCACCGCCGCCCTGAACATGGCCATGGACATGCTCAAGCAGGGGCTGATCGACAAGAAGACGGCCGTCCTGCGCCTTGACCCCAAGCAGCTCGACGAGCTGCTCCACGACATCATCGACCCCAAGGCTGAAAAGGACGTTCAGCCGATCGTCAAGGGGCTGCCCGCCGGTCCCGGCGCCGCCTGCGGCGTGCTGGCCTTCACCGCCGAGGACGCCGTGGCCGCCCAGCGCGCCGGCAAGACCTGCCTCTTGATCCGTGAAGAGACCAATCCGGAAGACGTCGAAGGCATGCGCGCGGCGATCGGTATTCTGACCGCCCGCGGCGGCATGACCTCCCACGCGGCGCTGGTCGCCCGCGGCTGGGGCAAGTGCTGCATCGTCGGCGCCGGCGGCCTGCACGTCGACGTCAAGAACAAGACCGCCAAGATCACCGGCACCGACATCGTGCTCAAGGAAGGCGATGTCATCACCCTCAACGGCACCAAGGGCCATGTCTACTTGGGCGCCCTGCCGATGATCAGCGCCTCCGAGAACCCGCGCTTCCAGAAGTTCATGAAGATGGCTGACAAGTTCCGCAAGATGGGCGTGCGCACCAACGCCGACACCCCGGAAGACGCCAAGATCGCCCGCAGCTTCGGCGCCGAAGGCATCGGCCTGTTCCGCACCGAGCACATGTTCTACGGCGTCGGCGCCGACCAGCCGTTGTTCCTCCTGCGCAAGATGATCCTCAGCAAGACGCTTGCGGAACGCAAGGCCGCCCTGGCCGAGCTGTTCCCCTTCGTCAAGAAGGACATCAAGGCGACCATGGAAGCCATGGACGGTTTCCCGGTCACCTTCCGCCTGCTCGACCCGCCGTTGCACGAGTTCGTGCCGCAGAGCGCCGAGAAACAGGCCGAACTGGCCCTGGCCCTGGGCATCACCGCCGCCGACATCCAGAAGCGCGGCGAGGACCTCCATGAGTCCAACCCGATGATGGGTCACCGCGGCGTCCGTCTCGGCGTCACCTATCCGGAAGTCAGCGAAATGCAGATCCGCGCCATCTTCGAGAGCGCCGCCGAGATCCTCCAGTCCGGCAAGGCCTGCGTGCCCGAGATCATGGTCCCGGTCACCTGCGATGTCTCCGAACTGGAGTTCACCAAGAAGATCACCGACCGCGTCCACGCCGAAGTCCTCGCGAAGTACGGCCTGGCCGAAATGCCGTACAAGTACGGCACGATGATCGAGATCCCGCGCGCCGCCCTTCTCGCCGACCGCATGGCCCAGACCGCGCAGTTCTTCTCCTTCGGCACCAACGACCTGACCCAAATGACGTTCGGCTTCAGCCGCGACGACATCGGCGGGTTCATGAACGAATACCTCGACCAGAAGCTGCTAGCCGCCGACCCGTTCCAGACCATTGACCAGGACGGCGTGGGCCAGCTCATCGAGATGTCGGTCAAGAAGGGTCGCAAAACCCGGACGGACCTCAAGGTCGGCATCTGCGGCGAACAGGGTGGCGACCCGGCCTCGGTCGAGTTCTGCTACCGCTCCAAGCTGAATTACGTCAGCTGCTCGCCGTTCCGCGTGCCGATCGCCCGCCTGGCGGCCGCCCACGCCGCCATCAAGGCCAAGAACAAGAAGAAGTAAAACCACGCGCCGCGGACACCGCGCGGCCGGGATCGCGTTCCCGGTCGCCGGCCGCAGCCGCGCTGACTCCACCGACGGCGGAACCGGGCAACCGGTTCCGCCGTTGCTGTGTTGGGAACCCCCTTTTGAGGAAAGGCGGTTCCCAAACCCTCAGTCAAACCGGTTTGTGTCTTTTTGCGAATTCCGCAGG
>CAIZKT010001026.1:0-2893 GCA_903933565.1 uncultured Victivallales bacterium
CATCCTTATTGCACAGGTCGGTTCTTTTTGCGGTTACTGCTTGAGATTGACTTGGATGCTGTGGACGTGCAGAACCGCCAGGCTCCAGCCGGGGAGGCGCAGTTCGCTACCGTAGACCCGGACCTCGCGGTTTTCCCATTCGGTCAGGTCGAGGCGGGCGCTCTTGAGGTAGCAGACGGGGTAGGCGGTTGTGTCGACGCGCCTGCAGAGCACGTGGCTGGCAAGCTCAGAGGCCTGGCTCTTGAGGGAGAGGAGCACTCCCTCCCTCATGATGATCGGCGCCTCGGGGGCTGGCGCCGCGGACACGGGCCCCGCCTCGGCGCCGGGCGCCGCCGCCGTGGCCGGAGTCGCCGTCGGGGCTGCCGCGGCCGGAGCGGGCGCGGCCGACGTTGCCGCCTGCGGAGCTGCCGGAGTCGGCGCGAGCGGCGCGAGCGGCGCGGCGGCGGGCGGTTCAGTCTTAGCCTCGGCCGCCGGGGCGACGGCGGCAGGCGCGGGCGCGACCTCTGGGGCCGGCGGGGGTTCAGTCTTAGCCTCGGCCGCCGGTGCGACCGCGACCGGCGCGGGCGCGACCTCTGGGGCCGGCGGGGGTTCGGTCTTGGCCTCGGCCGCCGGGGCGACGGCGGCAGGCGCGGGCGCGACCTCTGGGGCCGGCGGGGGTTCAGTCTTAGCCTCGGCCGCCGGTGCGACCGCGACCGGCGCGGCGGCGGGCGGTTCAGTCTTAGCCTCGGCCGCCGGGGCGACGGCGGCAGGCGCGGGCGCGACCTCTGGGGCCGGCGGGGGTTCGGTCTTGGCCTCGGCCGGCGGGACGACCGCGACCGGCGCGGCGGCGGGGGCCTCGGCTTTGGGCTCTGGCGGCGGCGTGACGGCAGGCGCGGCGACCGGCTCGGGGTCGAGGGTGCGGACGTAGATTCGGCTGATCCAGGCGCTGGCATCGGCCGGGGCGCGCACCTGTTGCCAGCCATCCACGGGGGGGCCGAGCACATCCAGTTTGTCCCCTTGTTTGGCCATGCAGAAGGTGGTGAACACCAGTCCCGGCCCGGAGTGCAGGCGCACGAGGTCAGCGCTTACGGTCCCCGCCTCGTTCAGATACTGAGCCGCAATCCAGGCGCGGGTGTCCGCTGGAACCCGCACCTCGTACCAGTCGGCGTTGGCGCCGACGATGATGACCTTGTCGCCGCGCGCAAACTGCCCGATACGTTCGTAGTGCGGCGCCGGCCGGGCGCGTACCACCAGGATGTTGGCAGTGACGATACCCAGCTGGGGAAGCGCCACCGCGGGGGGCTGAGCGACCGCTTCCGTGGGGGCGGGCGCCGGGGGCTTTGCGGGTTCCGCGGCCGGAGCGGCGGTTTCCGGTTGGGCCGCGCACAGGACACACGCCAGCAACGCCACGAGAACCGCCCGTCCAACCCGGCGGTCACCGTCTTGGAGCCACCATCTCATCTTCGCTCTCCCTCTGTCTGCCCGTTCGCTGGGCGCCGCCACGCGGGTCTGCATCTCAGTTCCGGCCCGACACCTGCCAAACGGGATCAGGCATTCCACACGGAGTCGTCATCGGTTACGGGCAGTTCGACGGTGGCCTGCCGGGCCGCGGCTTGGTACATGGCCAGCACGATCTCTAAGGTCGGGCGTACCGTCGCCACCGGGATGACGACCTCGCGCTCCTCCCGGATGGCGTCGATCATGTCCTGTATGACCACCTGGTGGTCCGCGAAACCAAAGGCGGTGGCGCCGCTGGCCCCCGTGGCCTGCGCGACACTGCCGTAGGTACGAATCTCTTTGTCCTCGGGGCGCTCATCCCTGAACTGCCAGGTCACCATGCGTTCGCCGACCATGATCGCCGTGCCAGCGGTGCCATTCACCTCGATGCGTACATCCGTCCCCGGCCAGAGCGCGGTAGAGGCTTCCACGACGCCCTGAGCCCCGCACTTGAATTGGATGAAGGCGAGCAGCGTGTCCTCAAGCTGCACTCCCGGATGGGCCAGATTGGTCATCTGAGCCTGCACCTTCGCCGCGGGTCCAACGATGTACTGCAACAGATCGATGTAGTGGAAGGCATGCTGGACGGTCACCCCCGCGCCGGCTCGCCGCAGGCTGCGCCAAGCGTCCTGCCGGTAGTACTCGGCCGGTCGGAACCACTTCATGTAGGCATCCGCATGCAGGAGCGTCCCAAAACGCCCCGACTGAACCGCGCCCCGGATAGCCTGAACGGCTTTGCGCACTCGGCACTGTACCGTGCAGCCAAAACGGACCCCGGCCTGGCGACAGGCGGCCACCATCGCGTCGGTCTCGCGCAGGGTCATCGCCGGCGGCTTCTCGGTGAGGACGTGTTTGCCGGCGGCGGCGCACTTCATCACAGCCTCGAAATGCAGGTGGTTGGGGAGCGCGACATTGACGACGTCGAGGCGTGGATCTTTGAGCATTTCATCGAGGGAACGGTACGCCTGCACGCCGTACTCCGTGGCCAGGCGGTTGACCCGGGTCTCATCAAGGTCGCAGAAAGCAATCAGTTCGCCCCCGGCGGAATGGACGATCCCTTGGGCGTGGAAAGGCGCCACCAGCCCGGCGCCCAGCACCCCGAATCCAAGCTTATCCCTGGCCATGCTCCAACTCGCCTCTTCAGATAAAGTCGCCTGTCCACTCACGCTGCGTGTCACCGCGGCCGCGCGCCGCCGACCGGGCAGACAACATACAAGTCGGGCAGAGTGAATCAAGCCGCGACCAGACCGAGCCAGGGCTGAGGAATTGGGGGTTGCACGGAACGTGCGTTGGACGGCCCTGCCGCAGACCTTCCGGGGGGCGCAGGTCAGTTCCGTAGGTGGTGACACCTCAGGTCCTGGGGTTCAGGAAACGGCGAGACGGCGAGACGGGGAAACGGCGACTGGAGGAGACGGAC
>CAIZKT010001027.1:0-17288 GCA_903933565.1 uncultured Victivallales bacterium
CCCCGCGCCCGGGCTGACGGTGGCCCGCTTCACATATATACTTGCATCAACGCGCGCGCGCTAGCGCGCGAGGCTTTCCGCGCTACGTTACGCCACTGTGTGTGGCGTGCCGGCTTGATGGCGGTGTTGTCCTCCGAGGTTCGACCTGTGACGGCATCCTGTGCGGGGCCGTTCTTGCGGAAGGAGCGTCTGGATATCCATGGATGAAACGCGTCAGATCCCGTCGTCGCCGACGGGAGCGGAGCCATCGACCTACGATGCCTCCAAGATCACCGTGCTGGAGGGGCTTGAGGCCGTTCGTCTGCGGCCGAGCATGTACATCGGTGACACCGGAGAGCGTGGCCTGCATCACCTGGTCTACGAGGTGGTCGACAACAGCATCGACGAAGCGCTCGCCGGCTACTGCACCGACATTGACGTGATCATCCACGCGGACAACAGCGTGACGGTCACGGACAACGGTCGCGGCATCCCGGTGGACATGCATGAGGGCGAGGGCAAGCCGGCGGTAGAGGTGGTACTGACGGTCCTGCACGCCGGCGGCAAGTTCGATCACAACGCTTACAAGGTGTCTGGCGGTCTGCACGGCGTGGGGGTGTCCTGCGTCAACGGCCTGAGCGAGTGGCTCGAGGTCGAGGTGAAGCGTGACGGGCAGGTCCACATGATCCGTTTCGAGCGCGGCAACACGGTGTCGCCGTTGCGCCGTCTGCGGACCTGCGAGGGGACGGGCACCAAGGTCACCTTCAAGCCGGACGCGACCATCTTCGAGGTTCTGGAGTACAAGTGGGACATTCTGGCCAAGCGCCTGCGCGAGCTGGCCTTTCTGAACGCCGGGCTGCGTCTGTCGCTGCGGGACGAGCGGGGCAAGGAGGGGGACCGGGAGGAGGCGTTCCACTACAAGGGCGGCATCCGCGAGTTCGTGGTGCACCTGAACGAGGGCCGGGTGCCGCTCAGCGAGGTGATCTACCTGCGGGCCGAGAAGGACGGCCTGGAGGCCGAGGTCGCGATGCAGTACAACGACGGCTACGCCGAGAGCGTCTTCAGCTATGCCAATAACATCAGTACCATCGAAGGTGGCACCCACCTCACCGGCTTCCAGGGGGCACTGACGCGCAGTGTCAACAACTACATCCGCGACATCCCGGCGCTGAAGACCGAGGCCACGGTGACCGGGAACGATGTGCGCGAGGGGCTGAGCGCCATCATCAGTGTCAAAGTGCGGGATCCGCAGTTCGAGGGGCAGACCAAGACCAAGCTGGGCAACGGTGACGTGCGTGGCATCGTCGACAGCATCGTCTACGAGGGGCTGACGACGTACTTCGAGGAGCACCCGGCGGAAGCGCGGCTGGTGATCGAGAAAGCGATGCTGGCATCGCGGGCGCGCGAGGCGGCCCGCAAGGCGCGCGAGCTGGCCCGGCGCAAGACGGCCCTGGACAGCACCGCACTGCCCGGCAAACTGGCGGACTGTTCGGAGCGCGATCCGGCGAAGAGCGAGCTCTACATCGTCGAGGGCGACTCCGCCGGCGGCTCGGCCAAGCAGGGCCGCAACAGTCAGTTCCAGGCCATCCTGCCGATTCGCGGCAAGCTCCTGAATGTGGAGAAAGCGCGCCTGGACAAACTCTTCAACAACAATGAGATCCGGGCGCTGATCACGGCCATCGGCTGCGGTATCGGCGCCGACGAATTCGATATTGCGCGGGCGCGCTACCACCGCATCATCATCATGACCGACGCGGACGTGGACGGTTCGCACATCTGCACGCTGCTGCTGACCTTCTTCTACCGGCAGATGAAGCCGCTGATCGAGGCGGGGTACATCCACATTGCCAAGCCGCCGTTGTTCAAAGTGCGTCGGCGCAAGGTGGAGCAGTATGTCGAGAGCGAGGAGCAGATGGACAGCCTGCTGCTGGACCTGGTCCTCGAGGATCTGAGTATTCGGCCGGTGGGGGGCGAGCCGCTGTCGTCGGCGCGGGTGCGGGAGATCATCGCGGTTCTGCGTGATGCGTTGCGGGTGGGGGTAGCGCTGGGACGGCATGGGATTGATCCGGACGCCTACGTGGCGCGCCGCGACCCGGCGCGAGGGCTGTTTCCCATGGCGCGGGTAGCGGTACGGGAACTAGACGGCTCGGTCAGCGAGCAGTTTGCCTACACCGAGGACGAGGAGGCGGCCATGGTTACGGCTGCCGAGGCGCGTCTGACCTTGGCGCCGCGCCCGGCGTCGGCGGAAGAGACGCCGGAGCTGCGCGAGGCGCGCCTGGCCTCGGAGCAGGCCGTGGTTCGGGCGGCCATCGACATCACCCGCATCTACGAGGCGACGGCCTTCCGCGACATCGAAAACCGGCTTGCCACGCTGGGCTTTAGCAGCGCGAACCTCTACCGGGGTGAGCAGGCCATTCTGGAGGTGCTGCACCGCGATGAGGCGGTGCCGGTGACGACGCTGACGGAGATGTATGAGCAGGTCAAGGCGAGCGGTCGTCAGGGTCTGCACATTCAGCGCTACAAGGGCTTGGGCGAGATGAATCCCGACCAGCTTTGGGAGACGACGATGGATCCGGTTCGGCGCAAGATGCTGAAGGTGCGCATGGAGGATGCCATCGAGGCGGAACGCATGTTCGTGCTTCTGATGGGCGACGAGGTGGCCCCTCGGCGGGACTACATCGAGCGCTACGCCCCGACCATCAAGGACCTCGATATCTGAGGAGTGACGCAACTCTATGAGCGACGATAAGAAGGTGGACGAGGGCGGAGTGGCGGCGCCGGGGGATGGCGTCGGCGGCAACATTGGCCGCAACGATGTGCCGGCGAATATCGAGGAGTTGATGCATCATGCCTACCTGCGCTACTCGCTGAGTGTCAACGTCGGTCGGGCGATTCCCGACGTGCGTGACGGCCTCAAGCCGGGCATGCGGCGCATCCTGTACGCCATGCGCCAGCTGGGGCTGACCAAGAGCCACGCCTACACCAAGTGCGCCAAAGTCGTTGGCGAGGTGATCGGCAACTATCATCCCCACGGCGATCAGGCGGTGTACGACACCCTCGTGCGCATGGCGCAGGAGTTCAGCATGCGGGCGCCGCTGATTGATGGGCAGGGCAACTTCGGCAGTATCGACGGGGATGCGCCGGCGGCCTACCGCTACACCGAGTGCCGCCTGGAACGCCTGGCGGAGGAACTCCTGGCCGACCTGGACAAGAACACGGTCGACATGCGCCCGAATTTCGATGAATCCACGCTCGAGCCAGAAGTGCTGCCGGCGCGCTTCCCGAACCTGCTGGTGAACGGTAGCACGGGCATTGGGGTGGGTATGGCGACGAACATTCCACCGCACAATCTGGGCGAGGTGATCGACGCCACGGTGCTGATTATCGACCGTCCGACGGCGACGGTCGAGGAGTTGATGCAGGTCATGCCGGGGCCGGATTTTCCGACCGGCGGCGAGCTGCACGGGGTGCGCTCGATCCTGGAACTCTACGAGACCGGCCGCGGTTCACTGCGAGTGCGCGGCAAAGCGCAGATCGTGGAGAAAGACGGCAAGGAACGGATCATCATCACCGAGCTGCCCTACGCGGTCAACAAGGAGCATCTCGTCAGCCGCATTGCCGAGTTGGTCAACGAGAAGACCATTCCGGGTATCAGCGACATCACCGACGAGTCGAGCAGCCGCACGGGTATTCGTATTGTCATCGAGGTGAAGCGGAACGCCATGGCGAGCATGGTGCTGAACCAGGTCTATCAGCACACGCTGTTGCAGACCACTTTCGGGGCGCAGTTTCTGGTGGTGGACCGCAACCGGCCGCGGGTGATGACGCTGCGCCAGATTTTGCAGGCCTACATCGACCACCGGCTGGAGGTGATCACCCGCCGGGCACAGTACGACCTGGAGCGGGCCGAAGCGCGGGCGCACATCCTCGATGGGTTGCTTATCGCGGTCAAGAACATCGATGAAGTGGTGGCCATCATCCGTGGCTCTCGCACCCGCGACGAGGCGGGCGAGCGGCTGATGGAGCGCTTCCAACTGTCGAAGAAGCAGACCGCGGCGATTCTGGAGATGCGCCTGCACCAGCTCACGGGGCTGGCCATCGACGAATTGCAGACCGAGTACGACCAGTTGCAGCAGCAGATTGCCTACCTGACAGAGTTGCTGGCGAGCCGGGAGAAGCGCATCGCCGTGGTCCGCCAGGAGCTGCTCGAGGTGCGTCAGGCCTACAGCAACAAGCGGCGCACGGAGATCAAGGTCGGCGACCGCGAACTGGGCATCGAGGACCTCATCGCGCAGTCCGTCTGGGTGGTGACCATGTCGGCTCGGGGGTACATCAAGCGCGTGGCCGAGGACAGCTATCGCACCCAGAACCGGGGCGGGGTGGGTGTGCGCGGCATGCAGACTAAGGACGATGAGGACTATGTCCAGCACCTGCTGACCGCGATGACGCACGACTACCTGCTGTTCTTCACGAACCGTGGGCAGATGCACTGGCTCAAGACCTACGAGATCCCGGAAGGGACGCGCGACAGTACGGGACGGGCCTTGGTGAACCTGCTGGAGCTGGCGGAAGGCGAGCAGGTGCGGGCCATGATCCCGGTCAGCGTCGTGGACGACCCGACGCGGTTTGTGGTGATGGCTACCCGTAACGGCACCGTGAAGAAGACCCGTCTTGACGCCTTCAAGAACCTCCGGCGCAAGGCCATCTGGGCCATTCTTCTGGACGAGGGCGATGACCTCATCGAAGCGGACCTGACCGACGGGCAGCAGGAGTTGCTGCTCTCCAGCGAGGCGGGTATGGCCTGCCGGTTCCGCGAGACCGACTGTCGCACCCTGGGCCGTATGACGCGCGGTGTGCGCGGCATGCAACTGCGCAACGAGCAGGGAGAATTGACAACGCACCTGGTGGCGATGACCGTGGTAAATCCGGCGGCAGAACTGCTGGTGGTAACGGTCAAGGGTATGGGTAAGCGTAGTCGGGTCGGCAGCGGGATCGCGGAGCAGGATGCGGAGATTTCGGGTGGCGGCTATCGGCTGACCCGTCGCGGTGGCAAGGGCGTCATCAGCATCCGCTTGCGGGCTGGCGACCGCGTGGTACAGGCTATTCAATTGGACCAGGATCAGGACCTACTCCTGACCTCGGTGAAAGGGCAGGTGGTGCGCATCGGCACTGCCGGCATCCGGACGCTGAGCCGCAACTCACAGGGCGTGCGAGTCATGCGACTGCGCGAGGATGATGAGATCAGTGTGGTTACGACCGTCGCCCGCCTCGACGAAGAGGAGGCCGTCGGCGTCGGGCTCGATGCGCTGCCCACGGATGAGGGCGCCGAGCCTGTTGCGGTGGACGTCCCCGAGACTGAAGAGATCGAGGACCTGGATGACAGCCCGCTGCCCGACGAGGATATCCCCGAGGAGCTGGCGGACGAGGACGATGACGCGGGGCCGGGCACGGACGAGGGCTGAGCGCGCCGCCTAACGCTTAGGGCGCGAGCCCGGCGGGTAACTTGAGGAGGCCGAGGATGGCTGCGGCCGCCCGCAGCCGGGCATCCAGGGCAGCGTCGTTCAGCCTGGCTTCGAGGCGCGGGAGTTGCGCTCGGGTGCCGCACGCTCCGAGCGTCTCCGCGGCGTAGGCCCGTACGGCCTCCTCGTTGGCCTCGAGGTCCTGCACGACAACCGCGAGAGCCCCCGGGGCGCCAAGCCGAGCCAGGGCATTCCAGTAGAACGAACGCGCCAGCGCCTCGGTCTCGGCCTCGGCCAGGGCCCGGAGAGGGGCGCAGTCCTGCGGTCCGCCCACCTGGCCGAGGACCCAGGCCGCGATCCGGCGGTTGCCTAACTCGGCGTCTGCCAGGCGGGCGCGCAGTGTGGCGAGCGCCGCAGGGTCACCCTGCCGCGCCAGGGCCGCCGCCGCCATCATCTCCAGCGTGGGGTTGCCTTCGTTGAGGGCAGCGACGAGGGCCTCGCGGTTACCCACTCGGTTCAGCTTGAACAGGCTTTCGCTGGCATGGACGCGACCCTTGCTTTGCGTGTCGTTGAGGATGGCAGTCAGCACCGAGACGGGAGCTTCGACGCCCGCCCGGATCAGCTCGCGAGCCAGGCCGCAGCGGCGTTGGTCATCGGTTTCGACGGGCAGCCGTGGGGTGAGGCTAGAGACCACCTCGGATCCCAGTCCGGCCTGGGTGAGCCCTTCGGCCGCGTGCATGCTGGGCCAGAACTCCGGGCTGTGCAGTCCAGCGCGCAACCCCGCGAGGGCCCGTTCGCGCAGGGCCGGGTCAAGGGTCGCCGGTGCCTGGCCCGAGCAGGACAGCGTCATGGCGGCGAGCCAAGGCAAGGCGGAACGCATGGTAGTGCCCCCTCTGCGGATCACGTTTCTGCCGCCGTATTCCTGCCTGGCGAGTTGACTGCGGCGACGCTGGCGTCTCCATTATGGTGCGCCTCGGTCGAATGGCAAGTTGGGCACGGTGCCCTGCAGGGCTGTTTCCTTCTTCCGGGCGGTAGGCGCCTTGGAGTCGGCGGTCCGCCCCGGCCCTGCCGGGGCTTCCGCCGTCTCTGGGGATACCGCGAACCCGCCCGGAACGGGCTGGGCATCGCGGGCTCCAGGGCGGCAAGCGGGGTCATGGCAGACGCCTGCCAGATCCAGCCGGGGGCTCTGCTAAAAAAAGCCCTGGGGCACGGTGCCCTGGGGCGCAGGTTAAGGAGAGACGACTGTGAAACTGTCTGTCATGCTGTTCCCCTTTCACCGCCTGCTGAGTGAGGGTGCGCTCGAACCGACGGCCTTTGTGCGGGACCTCAGGGCCGCCGGGGTGACCGCCATCGAGCCCATGGCCAGTTGGATCCGCAGCGACCCGGTGAACTGGGGCCGGTTCGACGCGGCGGCGCGCTCGGCCGGAATGGTCTATTCGTGCTATGACATCGGGGTGAACCTCATTGGCGAGAGTGTGGCCGACCGTCAGGCGGCGCTGGAACTGGTCGCCCGCGAAGTGGCGTTCTGCCGCGACGAGCTCCAGTGTTTCGTCGCCCTGCTGCCGGGGACCCGCCCCGCGGCCGGGATGAGCAACGAAGAGGGCCGGAGACTCTACGGCGAGGCGCTGGCGCAGGCCGCGACGCTGTCGGCCGCCACGGGGGTGACGCTGACGATCGAAGACTTCGGAGTCTACCCGCATTTCGCCTGCGCTGCCAGGCACTGCATGGAGGTCCTGAACGGGGCCGGAGAGACGCTGCGTTTCACCTTCGACAACGGTAACTTTCTGCTGGCGAGTGACCTGCCACTGGAGGCCTATATCGCCACCCGTCCGCGTCTGGCGCATGTCCACATCAAGGACTTCTGCCCGCGAGACCCCGACGGCAGTCCGTCCTTGACCTCGGTCGGCGGGGTGCCCTACAAAGGCTGCCTGATCGGCGACGGTACGGCCCAGGTGCGCGAGTGCCTGCAGGCGCTGCGTCGGGACGGCTATGAGCAGTGGATCAGTATCGAGGTCGGTGGCGGAAATCCCGTCGAGCAAGCGCTGCACGGTGCCCGGGTGATCCGCGCCGTCTGGCAGGCAGGCAAACCACAGTGAAGTTCGCCGCCGACCGTGGAGGGCGAACCTCCCAGCCGCGCCGTCGCCGGTGAGCCGTCGGCCAGGGGCCCGGGGTGGGGAAGGCTCACCGCCTGCAGTACCAGCCGTTGGCAAGACCCGGGGCTGCCTACGGCTTCGCCGCCGTCGCCTTGGAGCAGTCGAACAGCATGCCAGGCTTGCTGAACGCCACGTGGTTGTGATAGGTGGCGTATTCCGAGACGATGGCCCCGTTGGCGCCGGCGCGCTGGAAGTGCCACGACTCCGGGTCTTGCAGCGAGTAAAGTTCGCCGGCGCTGCGTCTGGCCACGTAGGTTGATTTGAACCACGGCTCGCCGTAGCCGAACGGCCGCTGGGCCGCGGGCATGGCGCTGATCCGCGTTTCGTCCCCGGCTCCCTGGTGTTCGCCGAAGAACTCGACCGTACCATAGCGCACATGCCAGGACTCCATCTTGGGACTGTAGCCATCCGGCCCGCCGATGTGGTGGTGTTCCGGCAGCATCTGGCCGGGCAGCAGGTAGATTTCGTGACCGAGGTAGCCGTAGGTGCCCTCTTTGAAGTCGCCGCCGTAGGCCTTGCTGCCGGCCGTGCCGTAGGCGCCGTGGGCGTTGATCCAGAAGATGCCGGCCATGCCGAGCGTCTTGAAGTCCCGCTGCAGGAAGTCGCAGACCCAGAATTGATCGGTCT
The DNA here is from genome assembly GCA_903933565.1 of uncultured Victivallales bacterium. Classification (GTDB taxonomy): domain Bacteria; phylum Verrucomicrobiota; class Lentisphaeria; order Oligosphaerales; family JAFGRS01; genus CAILUI01. The sequence continues at coordinate 8,219 of CAIZKT010001027.1, forward strand.
TGAGCACTGCCGGGATAGGATAGTCGAAAGCACGCATCATCTCGTAGTAAGCATTCTTGGCGGGGTCGGCCAAGTAGGCGCCGTCGGCGCCGTAGAAGGCGGCGTTGGCGGGCTTTGCCACGGCGCGTTTGGGCTGGCTGCCGTCAGCATCCGCCCCGGCGGCGCCGACGGTCGCGATCAGCAGCGCGCCGCTGCACAGTCCCATGGAACAGGCGGTGAATAGGTGCCGGGTCGAAAGAGCGCTCATCTTGCCGTCTCCAAAGAGGGTGCGAGGTGATCCTGGATGGGCTGTGGCTAACTGCAGCAGAATGTGCCACATTCCGAAGACTTGTCCACCGCGGCTGCCCCCGATACAGGGTTCATCATTATTTCCTATGTACATACTTGCCATATTTTTGGGGGGCGCTACCTTTAGGCACAGTCTTGTGATCATGGTTCAGACTGCGGAGTGTGCATGTTTTGTGCGGGCCCTTGGGGAATGCATGAGTACGTGGTTCATGACCTGTTATAGAGTTGCGGTTCTTGCCGTTTTGGCTTGTGGAACTGTACTGGCCGAGGGCACGGCTGAAGCGGAAGGGGCTCTGCAGCTGAAGGCCAGTCGCGTGGGTGAGGTATTCGGCGTGCCGGTAACGAACTCGATGGTGGCGACGTGGTTGGTGGCTTTGGTGCTGGTAGTGCTTACGCAGTTGGCGGTGCGCCGTGCGAGCCTGGTTCCGAACCGTTTGCAGGGAATCCTGGAAGTGGTGCTTGACGGCCTGTTCGGGTTTCTTTCCGGCTTGATGGGCGAGCCGCTGGCGCGGAAGACTTTTTGGTTTCTCGCCACGCTTTTTTTATTCATCCTTACCGCCAATTGGTGTGGGCTGTTGCCCGGGTTCGGCACCATTGGCTGGGGCCTTGAGTCCGTCCATGGCATGACGATCACACGGCCTCTGCTGCGCGGCGCCGATGCCGACGTGAACCTGACCTTTGGCGTCGCCATACTGTTCATGGGGTGCTGGCTGATCTGGTCGTTGCAGGAGCAAGGGGTCAAGGGGTTTATCTGGCATCTCTTTGGGCCCAAAGGCGGCACGACGGGGATTATAGGCTTCTTCGTTGGGGTGGTGTTTATCGCGGCGGGCGTCCTGGAAGTGATCTCCATCGCTTTCAGGCCTATCTCCTTGAGCCTGAGGTTGTTTGGCAACATTTTCGCGGGCGAGACCATGATGGAAACCATGTTGCACAAGTTTCCGATGGCGAGCTGGGTTCTGCCCGTGCCCTTCTATTTCGTTGAATTGGTGGTCGGGGTCATCCAGGCGGCGGTGTTCACGCTTCTGGCGGGCATATTTACCATGCTGAGTTGTGAACACGGCGAAGAGGCGGTTGCGCAGCACCGCAGTGAACCTGGACACGCGACCCACCATTAGGTCAGGAAGTTCGCCGGGCTGGACAGTTGGCCGGCAGGAAAAGTACCCCACAGGACGGAGATTACAGACCATGGACAGGTGGCACATCACGTTGACCGCGGCGACGGTGGCGGCGAGCATCGGTTGCATTGGATCGGTTGCCGTGGCGGCGGTGGGACGGAACCCCGGCGCCGCGACCAAGATTCTAGTGCAGTCGATCCTTGCCATTGCCTTTTGCGAGGCGCTGGTGTTCTACGTGATCTTCCTGGTGAAGTGAGGGGCGTGTTCAGGGGCGCAGGCGTTGCTCTGAGCCGACTGCCAGGCTTCGGCCGCGGCAGGGTCGTCTATGGGCGATGGTTGTGCGGTTTGCAGGTGGAGGTATCTGCGCATGGCGGCACTTCCCGGGCAGGTCGTACCGGAAGCATCGGGTGGGCTGGCTGCGGTAGTTCAGCAGACAGCCGAACAGTTTGGTGTCAACGGGCCTGGCTTGGTCGCGCAAATGGTCAGCTTTCTGATCGTTGCGTTGATCTTGCGGCAGCTTGCCTACAAACCGTTGATGCGGATCCTTGATGAACGGCGTCAGCGCATCGCTGACAGCCTGATCGAGGCGGAGCGGGTGCATGCCGAGCTGGCGGCGGCCGAGGCGCAGCGCCGGGAAGTCCTCGAGATTGCCCGCGCCGAAGCGGACCGCATCGTGGGCGAAGCGCGTGGCGTGGCCACGGCGCTAACGGAACGCGAGAGGCAGCGGGCGCAGGCCATCGCGGAGGGGATTCTCGGCAAGGCGCGCGATGAGGCCGTGCAGGAGCGCGACCGTGTTCGTGCCGAGTTGCGTCGGGAGTTGGGGGGGCTGCTGCTCCAGGCGACCGCGGCGGTCACCGGCAAAGTGCTTACCAGCGCAGACCAGGAGCGCATCCGTCAGGAAGGCATGCAAGGGCTGGTAGCGTGAGGTTAGGGCACGAGGCCCCAGAGGGAGCGACGTGATGCGACCCCGCAACAGTCATCGACGCACGGCCCGCCGAATCTGGCTGACCTGCTTCCGGGATGGCGAGTTGCAGCCGGAGACCCTGCGCTCGGCGGTTGAGGAGCTGGAGCAGCGCCCGGAGCGCGGGGGCAGGGCTGTGCTTGCGGCCCTTGGCGAGCGCTTGCGGCTGCATCACCGCCTGCACCACGCCAGAGTGGCGAGTGCGGTGGCGCTGGACCCTGCTGCTCAGGAGGAGGTCGTTAGTCTGCTCTCGACGGGGCGAGCGAGCATTGCCTCCGTGGAGTTTACGGTTGACCCTGGGTTGATTGCCGGGATTTGGTCACAGGTGGGCTATACCGTGTACGACGCTTCCGTGCGCGGCAGACTTGAGCATCTTGGACAGGCGTTATTGGACGGGTAGGCCGAGCCCGATTAGGATGGGTGAGCAGGGACCATGAAAGACATCCTCAAAGAACTCGAAGAGCGCATCCGCGGCGCCGCCCTGAGCACGGGATCGCGGGATACCGGTATCGTCCGCGAGATCGGTGATGGCGTGGCCCGCATCGAAGGCCTCACGGAGGCTCGACTGAGCGAGATGCTGGACTTCGGTGACGGTACTATGGGCCTGGCGCTCAACCTTGAGGAGTCCGAGGTTGGCGCGATTATTCTGGGAGAAGCGTCTGGGGTGCGTGAGGGCCAGCAGGTGACCACGACCGGTCGCCTGCTTGAGATCCCGGTCGGACGGGCGCTTCTAGGCCGGGTTGTGGACGCGCTGGGGCGGCCCTTGGATGGCAAGGGCCCGGTCAAGTCCGACATTTTCTACCCGGTTGAGCGGGTGGCATCCGGCATCGTGCAGCGGCAATCTGTGAGCCAGCCGTTGGAAACCGGGATCATGGCCATTGATGCCATGATTCCCATCGGTCGCGGCCAGCGCGAACTCATCATCGGGGACCGTTCGACCGGTAAGACGTCCATCGCGGTGGATACCATCATCAACCAGGCTCGCCTCAATCGGGCGGCCGAGGCGGAGCCGGAGGCGGGATTCAGGCCGGTTCACTGCATCTACGTCGCCGTGGGGCAACGGCAGGCCAGTGTGGCGCAGACGGTGAAGCTGCTGGACGACGCTGGCGCGCTGCCCTACTGCGTCGTGGTCTCGGCCACCGCGGCGGAATCCGCCACCATGCAGTATCTGGCGCCCTACAGTGGCACGGCCATCGGCGAGTGGTTCATGGATAACGGCATGGATGCGCTGGTGATTTTCGACGATCTGTCCAAGCATGCGGTGGCTTACCGGCAGGTATCGCTGGTGCTGCGGCGGCCTTCGGGTCGTGAGGCCTATCCGGGCGACGTTTTTTACCTGCATAGTCGGCTGCTGGAACGTTCGGCGCGGCTGTCGGAGGCGGCGGGTGGCGGTTCGCTGACGGCGCTGCCCATTATCGAAACGCAGGCGGGAGATGTCTCGGCGTACATCCCCACCAACGTCATCTCCATTACCGATGGCCAGATCTACCTGGAGACCGATCTGTTCTACCAGGGCGTGCGCCCGGCCATCTCGGTCGGGATTTCGGTATCGCGCGTCGGTTCCGCCGCCCAGCCGAAGGCGATGAAGCAGGTGGCGGGGCGCATCAAGCTCGACCTGGCGCAGTTCCGCGAGTTGGCGGCTTTCGCGCAGTTCGGCAGTGACCTGGACAAGAAGACCCAGGCGCAGCTCGAGCGCGGCAAGCGCATCGTCGAGCTGTTCAAACAACCTGTGGGGCACCCTGTACCCATGGAGTTACAGGTGCTGCTGCTGTGGGCGGTGCAGAACGGTGCTTTCGACCCGGTTGCGGTGAACAAGCTGAAGGTCACCCAGGCTCAGATGGCCGAGTATTTCCTGCACCGTCGCGCCGACTTGCTGGCTGCCATCCGGCGCGAGAAGAAGCTGGATGATGCCTTGACGGCCGGCCTGGCGGCCGCGCTGAAAGACTTTGCGGCGACAGCGGGGTAAGGACAGATGGCCAACCTGCGTGACATTCGGCGGCGCATCCGGTCGGTGAACAACACCGCCCAGATCACGCGCGCCATGCAGATGGTGGCTGCCGCCAAGATGCGCAAGGCTCAGCAGGCGGCGGTTCAGGGTCGGCCCTACGCCGCTCTCCTGGGCGAGGTTCTGCGTGAAATCAGCAGCACCGGCGCGCAACTGCGGCACGCTCTGATGGCGGAGCGCCCGGCGGCGACGACGGTGGTGGTGGTGGTGTCGACCGACAAAGGGCTCTGCGGCTCACTGAACTCGAATCTCTTCCGCGAACTCCTGCACTACGACCCGGCGAAGACCGTCTTCGTGGCGGTTGGCCGCAAGGGGGCTCAGTTCATCACGCGCAGTCAGCGGCGCTTGATTGCCGAGTTCACCTGGCGTGAAACGCACCTGCTGGGCATGGCGCGGACGGTCAGCCGGTTTGTGTCCGGGCTCTTTTTGGACGGCGACGTTGACCGGGCCGAGTTGGTCTATACCGACTTTGTCTCTACCCTGAGGCAGGAGCCCCGTCGCCGCTCGTTCCTGCCGATCCGCGAGATTGGCAGCCTGGTGGCGGCGGTGGACCCGAACGGCCCGCCGGACGTGACCACAGAGGCCGTGGTTGAGCGCCTCAGTGGCTGCATCGATTTCACCTTCGAACCGTCCATCGAGGCCGTCCTGCAGCCGCTTCTGGTCCTGGCTCTCGATTTTCTCTTGTATCAAGTCATCCTGGAGGCGCGGGCCAGCGAGAATAGCGCCCGCATGGTAGCCATGAAGAGCGCGACGGATAACGCTCGCGAACTGGTACGCGATCTGACCCTGGAATATAACAAGCTGCGACAGGCGGCCATCACGGGCGAGTTGATCGAGATCAGCACCGCGCTGTCCATCCGAGGCTGAAAACGGCACGCCGGGCGGCCCCGTCAGGCCGTGGGCGTGCGTGAGAAAGGACCGCTGGTCATGAGTGTTGGCCGGATTGTACAGCTCATCGGACCTATCGTTGACGTCGAGTTCAACCAGACGGCGGATTTGCCTCGTATCCATGACGCGCTGCTGGTGCAGGCTCCGACGCGGCAGGGTGAGGCGGTCACCCTGACCCTCGAAGTGCAGCAGCATCTGGGTGGGAACTGGGTGCGCTGTATCGCCATGGGTCCCACCGAAGGTCTGCGCCGCGGGACCGAGGCGCAGACCACCGGCAGCCCGATCACCATGCCGGTGGGCCTGGGCGTGATGGGGCGTATTCTCAATGTCACGGGTGATCCAGTGGACCAGCTCGGTCCTGTGCCTGCCGATAAGCGCCTGCCTATCCACCGCGCTCCGCCGCCGCTGACCAGCCAGGCGACCCACCCGGAAGTGCTGACCACCGGGATCAAGGTCATCGACTTGGTCTGCCCGTTCCTGAAGGGCGGCAAGGTGGGCGCCTTTGGCGGCGCTGGCGTGGGTAAGACCGTGGTCATCATGGAACTGATTAACAACATCGCTAAGCAGCACGGCGGTCTCTCGGTGTTCGCCGGGGTTGGCGAGCGTACCCGCGAGGGCAACGACCTCTACCACGAGATGCGCGGCGCTGGTGTGATCGACTGCAAGGACATCTCCAAGTCGAAAGTGGCCCTGGTCTACGGCAGATGAACGAACCGCCCGGGGCCCGCTTGCGGGTGGCGCTTTCGGCCCTCACCATCGCCGAATACCTGCGCGACGAGAAACGCCAGGATGTGTTGCTCTTCATCGACAACATCTTCCGTTTTTCCCAGGCCGGTTCTGAGGTTTCCGCGCTGCTTGGCCGGGCCCCGAGCGCCGTGGGTTACCAGCCCACTATGGCGGCTGAAATGGGCGAGCTCCAGGAGCGTATTACGTCGACGCACGAGGGCTCCATCACCTCGTTCCAGGCCGTTTATGTGCCCGCCGACGATTTGACTGACCCCGCCCCCGCCACCACCTTCGCTCACCTTGACGCCACGATCGTGCTGGAGCGCTCCATCGCCGAACAGGGCATCTTCCCGGCCGTGGACCCGCTGGCGTCCAACTCCCGGGCGCTGGCGCCCGAGATCGTCGGTCAGGAGCATTACGAGGTCGCCCGCGGCGTCCAGCAAGTCCTGCAGCGCTACCGTGAACTGCAGGACATCATCGCGATCCTCGGCATGGATGAACTGAGTACGGAAGACAAGCTTAGCGTCTACCGGGCCCGCAAGATCCAGCGCTTCCTGAGTCAGCCGTTCACGGTCGCTGAAGTGTTCACGGGACGTCCCGGCAAGCAGGTGAAGCTGGCGGATACGGTACGCGGCTTCCGTGAAATCCTCGACGGCCGTCACGATGATGTGCCGGAAGCCAGTTTCTACATGAGGGGCGGCATCGAGGAAGTGCGCACCGCGGGATGAACTACGATGCCGACTTTTCGCCTTGAAATAGCGACTCCTGACAGCCGTATCTTCGACGCCGAGGTGGAGTCGGTGACGCTCCCGGTCGAGGAGGGAGAGATCCAGATATTGGCAGGGCACGTGCCCTTGCTGACGCGGTTGGTCACTGGCCCGGTTGAGGTCGGCATGCCGGACGGCCAGCTTGAGTTCTTAGTGCTGGGAGAGGGCTTTGCGCGGGTCACGCCGACGCACGTGGCGCTGTTGAGTGACGAGGCCGTGCATGCTCGGGACGTGGATGAGATCGAGGTGGAGGAGGCGCGGCGGAAGGCCGAGGCGCGCTTGCAGGACCAACTCTCAGCGGAAGAGCACGCGGCGGTCAGCGCGATCATGGCCCACGCCATCGCCAAGCTGCACATCAAGCGCCGCCAACACGGCGGGCGCTGAGGCCGGGTCCGCAGCGCGGGATCCAGGGGGGATTCCCGCGACTCTTCGGGCGTGGCCAGGATTGCCGCTGTCTAGGGGGGCTTGCCGACGGCGGGTACCGCGAACCAGCCCGAAACGGGCTTGGCATCGCGGGCTCCAAGGAAACCGCGATAGAGCCGCGCCAAGCCTGTGAAGTCTTGTTGCCGTCGCTTTCTTGACCCCGCCCTGTCAAGGGTATCCCCGCACTGCTTCCCGGACTAGAGTAGGACTAGGTCTCGACTCGGAGTCAGCGCCTGAGCGGCTTTCTGTAGCGACGTTCAAGCGGGTAGATGAAGATGCCGCGGCAACGTGGTGGACGGTGATGGAAACGAGGTGTCCCATGGCGGTTGTTCTGCGTCTGTCTGAACCTTGGTCAGCGCATCCTGCGACGGCACCCGTCTCGCGGCGGGAGGCCGAGATATGCGTGAACGCGGCCAACGGGACGCGCACCTGTTGCGGGGGCTGGCAGTTTGTCTTTGTGGGGATCGTCGCCGGCCACGACTACGGCATCGAGTGGCAGGGCGACTTCAGCGGTATTGAGAGGCCGGCCGACATGCTGGTAGGGCACGCGCTGTGGGGGGGCGTGCAGCCCGGGGTATCCAACCCTGGCATCAGCCTGGACTGGGACTACGTCGTCGCCGAGTACCGCCCGGGCCGGGCCTGTTTTACGGGTACCTTCACGGCCCCGGCGGGGTGCGGCGAGACGCTGACGGTGCGGGCAACGCTGCGCTGGACAGCGGCGGGGAAGGTGGACTGGACGGTGCCGACGGTGACCGACCGCGGACCGCACGTTGCCAGTCCAGCGTTGCGGGTTGCGGTGGTCACCGGCGCCCAGAACTGCGCCCATCAGGAGCACCGCACGGTCGCTGCGCGCGTCGAACTTTATGCCGCGCTGACCGAGACCGCCTGCGCCGCGGGCGGCGCGCGCCTGGTAGCCCTGCCCGAAATCTGCCTGCAGTGGCATGTGCCGGGTCACGCCTTCGATCACGCGGTCCAGCTGCCCGGGCCTGAAACGGACCGTTTTGCGGAGATCGCACGCCGCTACGCCGCCGTGATTGTGGTAGGGCTGTACGAGCGCGAGGGTGACGCCGTGTTCAACAGTGCCGTGGTGCTGGACGCTGACGGCTCCTTGGCCGGGGTCTACCGCAAGGTTCATCTGGCCTCGACCGAGGCGATCTCGGGCGTGCTGCCGGGGGATGGGTTTCCGGTTTTCGACACCAGCGCCGGGCGCGTGGGCTGCAACATCTGCATGGACTCCTCAGCGGTGGAGTCGGCCCGCATGGTGGGGCTCAACGGGGCGGACTTCCTGGTGTTGCCGATCATGGGTGATCACCGTGCGGCCCCGTGGTCCCGTGGCAGTCCGACTTTTGACGAGGAGCGCTGGCGCTGCATCCAGCGCACCCGCGCCATGGACAACCAACTGTGTATGGTCATTGCTCGCAACAACAGCGTCGGCAGTTGCATCATTGACCGCAGCGGTAGCATTCTGGCCTGGAACGACGGCACGCAGCCCTACATCGTGGCCGCGGTGCCGCAGGCTGACGGTTTTCGCAAGTGGAACGGTCTGTGCTTCCGTGAGGTGAACTGGCGGCAGCGTCGGCCGCACCTTTACGGCGCCTTCGTTGCCGAGTGTCCGGAGGCATTGCGGCGGTTGCGCTGAAGGCCGTCCGCACGTGACGGATTGCGCAAACAGGGGCGAGGTCATGGGAGCATTACCGACCTGTGCAATAAGGATGGGCCGTGGTATTCAGCCCCAAGGGGGCGTTTCGGGTGCCCAGGGCAACGCCCTGGGTACCCGTCCACAGCGCAGATTGAGCCCTGAAGGGGCGGACCATGCGACCTCGGTGCGAAGGTAGGGCAGATGGCTCGCCCCTACAGGGCTCAAACCCATAACCATTCTATTCCCAGGGCGTTGCCC
>CAIZKT010001028.1:0-5664 GCA_903933565.1 uncultured Victivallales bacterium
CCGATCTGCACGTAGCCATCGATGACCTCGAATCCAGCGGCGCAGGCCGCCTGGACTTTTCGGGTGGACAGCCTGCCGCCATACCAGAGGTTGGCCACCCGTCCGACCTCGAGACCGTGTTGGCGGAACGCCGCGATGGTGTCCCGCAGAGTCAGGGCGACCGCGGCGGTGGGCCGGTCGTCAGCGGAGGCACTCATGCCATAGACGATACCCCCGCCATAGCGCTGCTGTTCCTCAAGCAGCCGGGGAACATACGGCTCGTCCGTCTTGTCAGAGCTGATGCACCAGTCCAGCGGCAACCCGCCGTTGTGTATCTCCGGCCCGCCGGTCGCGGGGAAGGGCGTGGGCCAGCTCCAGACGGCCGGGCGATAGATCACGTAGGTCTGGTCGATCGCCGCGAAATAGCGGTACTCGAGGCCGTGCCGCCGACTCGTCCAACGCGCCAGGTAGTTGCCCGCCAGGCGCGGCGTATAGCGGATCGTGTCCGCCACGGGCAGCACCTCAGGCTTCAGAGCATCCAGCCATTGCAGGGGCGCTGGCGACTGCCGGGCGAGTTCCGGGTCGCAGTTCTCCAGATAGCGCGGGAAGATCTCGAAGCGATCATCCGGGCTCACTCCAGAGAGGGTGAAGGTGACCCCTTCGCCGACGTCTACCAGCCGGACATCGAGCTGAAACTCAGCCCCGGGAAGATTGCAGCCGATCATCGGGATCTGGACCCTCCAGGCAAGGCAGTCTGGTCTGCCCAAGCGCTCCCGGTTCTCGGGTTCATTCCGGCGGGAGCTCGACCAGGCAGACATCGTCGGCGAAGAGCTCGGTGCCGGTCTTACTGGCGCACATGTGCAGGCGAACATTTGAGAGGTCCGTGTTGGCGGGGAGCACGAACTCCAGCGCCGTCTCGGCCCAGTCGGCCTGGTCGCGCAGCCGTTCGGTGTTGCGCCACCATTGCCAGCCCCCGCTGGTGACCTGCAGCCCGGCGACCGAGTCGGGGGCGCTGCGGACCCAACAGCTCATGCGGAAGCGCCGATCGACCTTGGCCGGCGCGACGCCCGTCCACTGCAGGATGCCGCCAAAAGTGCCGCCGGTCGCCTCGGTGCAGGTCACCTTGATGCAGGTGCCGCCATTGCGTCCGCCAGGCACAATGGCCAGGGTGCATTGTGCGCTTGCTGAAATCGAGGTTGCCTGCCAGTGAGCCGGCCCGCCATCCTTGACCTGGTCGAACCCCGGATCGGGAAGCAGGTTCACCCCGTAGACCCGGCGCGCCGTCGCCTCGAGCCGCAGCAGTTGTCCACCGACGGCCTCGTCCGCCACCACAGCCAGGTCCCGACCCTCCGCCAGGTCGGCGGCTGGGACGACCAGCGTCTGTGTCTGTCGCGCCGGGATCACCGCTTGGGCGAAGGGCAAGCTGCCGGAACTCACGCTCACCGGCAGGGGCGCCTCCCCGCCGTTCTCGAGAGTCAGCTTGAGTTCGCAGTGCCCACCGGTGGCGGCAAGCGCGGCGTGGGCCACCAGACGTTGGGTTCGCGGGTAAGCGGTCACGGTGAACGGCAGCTCCGGTTGATCTGCGATCCGCAGAAAGGCCTTGGCCAGACGCGCCGCGGCGTCGGCCCCGCGCAGACCATCGCCACTGCCGGGCTGGGTCCAGCGGTCCCGGCTGCCGAGGTTGGTGGCGAGAGTGGTCCCGGCCGGCGCCACGGCGTCGGCCAGGCGCCGGTCCCGGCCCCAGACGGAGCCGCACAACGACGTCGTCTGGCTGCTTTCGAGCAGCGTGTCGCCTTTCCAGGCGAGGCTCGTACCCAGGAAGCAGACCGCCGAGCGTACCACGTTGTCCGTCAGGCGCAGGCTCGCGGCCTGGCCGTCGGTCGAGAGCGCTCCGAGCCGAATCTGTGGGGCCGCGGGGTCGGTTCGCAACAGCACGGTGAGGGTCCGGTCCGCGGCGCTCAGCACCACGCCGACGCACCCGTCGCCCTGCTCCAGCGTGGGGGTCAGCAGCGCCGCTTCGGCACCGTCGCGGTAGGGCTGAAGCACGATCAGCGACTCAGCCTTGGCCGCTGGCCCCACGGTGCTCGCCGTCAGGTGCCACTGGTTTGGCGCCGGGCGAAAGGGCGGCTGGGTGAAGCGGTCGTTCTGCTCGAAGGCCAGCGCTTGCGGCGCCAGGACGTCGACCCGGCAGCGGGCTGCTCCGCGGCGGACCGTGAGGCGCTGCGCCCCGGCGTCCACGTCTATCTTTTCCAGCGCGTGCAGCAGGAACTGGTAGGTGGCGGGCTGCGGCGCCGCGAGGTCGTCGCGGATGATGACGACCGGTGCGCCGCCGCTGTGGAGAGGCCGGAGGAAGACGATGCGGCGGTCGAAGCGCTCCAGCCGGCCGGGGTAGGCTTCGTGGGCGTCGCCCACGGCGTAGTCGGCGGCGGTGGTGGTCTGGAACACGGCCAGCCGACCGCGGGCATTCCAGTCCCGGGTCGACTGGCCTTCGCCGTTGACCAGGACCGAGTTCGACGCCTTGGTCTGCCAGGTCCACTGCGCGTGGTGCGGGTGGCCATAGAGCTGGTAGTAGCCCGAGGCGATGATCAGCGGCTCGCCGTAGGCGTCCAGCGTGAAGGCGTTCTGGTCGGCGTAGGCGTGGCTGATCGAGCCGAACGGGCTGCTGCGGAGGAGCACGGTCACATTGGCATTGGGGTCGGGCAGAACCGTGTGCATGGTGGCCAGGCCGACGTCGAAGAAGGCACGGCCTTGCGGCAGATCGTAGGGTTCCCGTGCGGTCACGCTGGCCTTGCCTAAGAGCAGTGAGTCCAGCGGCCCGAGTCGGGCCCTTTGCCAGTTGGCATACCACTGCGCATAGGGATTCTCGTAGAGGGCCGCGAGAAGAACCATGGTCTCAGCGCCGCCGGCCGGACTTTCCTGGCCATCGCCAAAGGGCGACAGGCGGGAGTAGGGCGGGTTCCCGTAGAGCTTGTAGAAGGCCATGTTGCGGACGTTCGAGCGCTGTTGGACCTGTACCCCCGTGGTCTGCTCGGCCAGCCGGTAGGTACGGGCAAACACCGACGTGCTCCAGGCCCAGTAGCTTGGGCCTTCGCACCAGCCGCCGTCGGCGCCGCCATAGGGCGGGTAGAAGGGTGACCAGAGCTGCAACATGGTGTAGCGCAACATCTCCTCGACGGGGGCCTCGCCTACCAACGCCAGGCTGGCTTCCAGCAGATCCGGCAGGTAGTAGCCCATGTTGTGGCTTTCGTAGGGATGCTTTTCGAACGGTCGCGTCTTCCAGCGCTCCATCATGTCCTGCATGCGAATAAGCAGGCAGTCGAGGCAGCGCTGCCGCTCCTCGGCTGAGAGCAACCCGTAGACGCGGTCGTAGACGGTCGGGCAGTAGCGCACCACCTCGGTGGCGGGCTCGTCGTTGTGGCCGATGCTGGTGCTGCCGCGGGGGTCCCAGCCAACCACGTGCAGCAGCCGCCGCTTCGCTTCCTGGCCCGCGAGTTCATCACCGGTCAGCAGGTAGTTTTCCGCCAGGGTGACCATCTCGCGCATGAACGGCCTAGTGGCCTGAAAGGTCTTCTGGTAGATTTCGATCCGCCGCGGGTCCTTGGCGTCGGGAAGGAAGGCGGGCTCGGGCAGCAGCGGCTTGCCACCGAGGGTCTCCGCGGCCTGGCGTACCTTGGCCCCCCAGTCGGCGCCGAAGCGCTCTCGGGCGTGCAGTCGTAGCTCCGGCAGGCCCGCGGCGCTGACCCCGATGCGCGGCCGTAACGTGCCCAGGCGCTGGACCAGTTTCTCGATGTCCGGGAAGGGCACCTGGGGCACCTCGGGCGGCATAACAAAGCGGCGGACGGCGGACCATTCCGCGGCGCCGTCGTCAGGCGTACCTGGCCGCCAGCGCCAGACGTACTCGCCCGGCGCCAGCGTCTGCGTCGGCACGGCCAGCGTGTACGGGCTGACCAGGCGCAACGTCGTCTCAGGCCGGAACTGGGGCTCCCGACTGTATTCCACCACGTAGGCGGGGCGGATCGTCGTGGCCGGGTAGACAAAGCACGGTGGACTGGCCACGAGAGTCTCGCCGTCGGCAGGCCGCGGCAGGGTTTGGTAGGGCGCCGGGGTCGCCTCGAAGTCGGCGGCAAACGCAACCGACGCCAAGAGCAGCCCGCCCGCGGTCAGCGACAGGGAGTGAACGATCATCTCAACGCTCCAATTCTGGGACACGCAGTTCGGTTCGCCGCTCGCGCTGGGTGCGCCCTTTCATGTCACCGAGCCAGTTCTGGACGATCTTCTCGTCCAGGTTGACTTCGGTGACCACGATGGGGCGCTCTTTACTGGCTTCGCAGACGATGTCGCCCCGGGGGTTGATCACCATCGTCTTCATGTCGTAGGAAGAGGTGACCAGGGTGATGTGGTTCTCGATGGCGCGGGCCCGGGCGAGGATTTCATTGCCGCCCCAGATCGGCAGCAGGATGAGCTCCGCGCCTTTGGCGGCCAGGGCCCGGGCCGGTTCAGGGAACTGCACGTCCCAGCAGATCATCATGCCCACGGTGCCGAAGTCGGTCGCGAAGACGGGGTAGGCATCGCCGGGCGTGACGCCGTGAGTGAACTCCTCGTTGGGCAGATGCGTCTTACGGTAGGTGCCCACGAGCCGCCCCTCGCGATCGATCAGCACGCTGGTATTGTAGACCACGGCGCCCACGCTTTCGTAGAGGCCAGCCACCAGGTAGCAGCGCTGCCGGCGTGCGGTTTCGCCTAAGGTCGCGGTCGTAGGACCGGGAACGGACTCGGCCACCTCGACGTAGCTCTTGCCCGTGCCGATCACGGTGATGCCCTCGGGCAGGCAGACGATGTCCGGGCGCTCGGCTGCGGCGGTATCGACCATGCGGCAGAACGAGGCCACGCTCTCCGCCGGTCCAGAGGTCTTCTCAGGACGGTGGAAGACGGTGGCGACCCGCACCCGGCGTTCCGGGGGCTTCGGCACCTCGGCCAGGGTGATGTCATCCCACCAGACCACGCCATCCTGGGCCCAGGCGAAAGAGAGCTCGAGGTCGGCGCTGGTCGCCTTCTCCGGCGCCTGGAACGTGCCGTGGAGCTTCACCCAGTCGCCGGCGGGCTCGGTGCGCCAGAGCAGGTCACCGTAATGCTGGCGCTTGCCATCGGCTTCCAGCCAGCCCAGGCGCGCGAAGACGCTGCGCCGTTCGCAGGGCACCGCGCGGACCCGGTAGTGGGTAGTCAACCGGTACCACCTGCCGGCGCTGATGCCAGGCACGTTGCAGCGCAGGTTGCCGAACCCGGCTGGGTTGCCTTTGGCCGCCAGTCTCAACGAGCCCTGGCCGGAACGGCTCACGGCAGCATCAACCGCAAACTCGAGTCGCACCCCGGCATGCGCGGACTCCGCCGCCCAGCCGACGGGCTGACCCTTTGCATCTGCGACGAATCCATGGGTCTCGAAGAGGATCTTCACGTCGGCTTCTCCTGCCACGCTCGCCAGAGGTAGCATGAAGAGTGCCGCGGCACGCCAGCCGTGGGGTACGCACCACATGGTCCGTCGGCTCCTTGTTTGGTTGTGGGACACCGCGCTCCGGGACGCCGCCGCCCCGTCCGGTAAACCGTACTTTCCTGAGGCTCTTGCAGAACCCTCGGCTCACCAGCATCTCCCCTGGAGCCGGCGGTCTCCGCCGTAATCCCCTGGAGCCG